>CALBCY010000196.1 GCA_937927195.1 uncultured Chitinophagales bacterium | reverse complement strand
GGCACTATAACCAACAGCCTCCCACTAATAATCCAATTCATTCGTCCCCAAAATAGCGGGATTGATTTTCCACACATCATAATCTGTTGTTTGAATTACACCATCCAGATTGCCATCCAAAATATCATAGACATTTAATACCGCTGAATTGACCTTCCAAGCATCGTAATCGGTGTTTTGAATATTCCCATTCGCATTGTAATCAGCCCCAAACATCATGGCTTTTCCGTCTGAGCTCAAAAACTGCTGAGCCCCGCCAAAAGCTTGCCCAACACCAGAGGTAAAATCGTATCCAATTGATGGCCCAGCTTCCATACAAAACTCTGAAACAATGTCCAGATGGTTTCTATGACGAATACAAATATTGTATCGCACTTCATTGTGTAAACTATCAAAGGTTACCGGTGAAATGCCATCCATTGCCACAATGTCTCCATTGTCCAACAATAAACCAGCTTTCCTTTCAATCGTGACTGATTGTCGACTGCTACTTGTCAAATCCAATTCAGCAGAACGCATTTCAAGTAAAACCCAATCAACCATATTCGCTGGAACGCTGCTTACAGTTTCTGTTCCATTATAATTATAGGGCGCTCCTGAATAAGGCTGTGCCAAAGGAATAAAACTGTTTAAATCTGTGCGCATATTTCCATTACCATCGTAAACCCCTGAAAGAATTGCCTTGCTTTGAACCTGAACTGGATCGCAGTAAACATTGTAAGAAGGATTGCTTGTTGTTAAACAAACGCAGGGATCAAAAGCAGCACATTGCAAATCATAAACTATATCGGCATCACCTGGCAGCGCTGCAGTCATGGCATCCCAAACATCGGCATCGCCCATCAAATAAGTACCAAACCAATATTCTAAATACCTCAAAACGATTAAATGCTGATCAGCGCGACTTAATGCTGGGGTACAAAATTCTCCAAAACCACAAACTAGATTAGAATCACCAAAATTGCAATGACCTCCACCTGTGATGTTTACAAATAGTTTGCAAGCTGCTGCCGTTGCATTGAACATCGGCTCCTGATCTGTAGCTGGACTCGTAACACAATCATCTGTTCCTGCCAAAACCAAAGTTGGAACAGTAACATTCGCTGCAGCTGCTATCGCCGAAGGATCGGTTTCTGCTGCGGCCATATTGAACAAGGCATCAATATTACCACTCAATGGTGCACCTAAAAACGAAGCCCCTCCACCCATTGAATGACCTCCAATTGCAATTTTACCATTCAGTTTACAATGAAATATTGAATTGGGATCGCTGTTCTCAGCTGTAAAATAATCAGCCAAAAAAGCCAAATCCTTTCCAAACTCCAAGTGATCAGGAAACCCTCCTTCAGTGGTCGGCATGGCAACGATGTAACCCCTCGGAACAAAATAATCTCTTATATAGTAATAGGCATCTTCCCCCATTAAAAATCCATGCCCAAGAATAATCACTGGAAAACCAGGCCAGTTAGAGTCGACAGGGCTATTCACCCCAGCAGTGGTGGCTGGATAGTAAACCTCTGTACTAACAGTCCTGTTAGAACGGGCCGGATCCAAAGGTCCAATACTAGAATTCCCTATTGCAAAGGTTTGAGCCTGTATATTGGAAAGCAAAACAAAATTCGAAAATAAAAAAAACACTGTAAGTAAGATTCTCATTGTATTTGAAGGTTTTGGTTTGTAGATTATTTGTAATTTAACAAATAACTTTATAAAAAGATTTAGATGTCTAATATTTTTAAGGATTTCACCCTGCCTGATCCCAACGAAAAAGAGCATTTCAAAACCCTATTTTCAGATGGCCAAATACTAGTCGAAAGGATAATATCGACTGGTCAAATAAGCCCTAACGGAGAATGGTACCAATCAGAAAAAGCCGAGTGGCTAATTCTTCTAGAAGGAACAGCTGAAATCGAATATCCGAACAATAAGAAAATTTCACTTAAAAAAGGAGATTACTTGTATATACATCCCAATCAAAAGCATCGAGTTGCCTATACAAGCCAAGAACCACCCTGTTTGTGGTTGGCAATTCATGCTAAACCAAACAAAAGTCTCTAGGGCGCATTAAGCCTTTCAGCGTTTAGAAGGCTGAAAGGCTTAATGCACTAAAAAACAACTTAATATTCATTAAAATACTTCCCTTCCCGAAACTTTCTTCTAATTTTGTTGTAAGGTTATTGTAACATCTATATAACATTTAATTGAAAACCATTAAAAAAAAGAAAATGAACAAAAACTATCTTCTAATCCTCCTGTTTTTTTGCGGAATGGCTTTAAATGCCCAAACTACTCAAAAAAAACAGACAACTCAGGATTCAAAAAAATCGGCCCAAAAAGAGGAAGTTAAAAGACTACAAATTGGAGAAATGCTTCCAATGCAGGATGTCAAAATGATGGACATCTCTGGTCAGGAAATTTCACTTTCAGAAATAATGGGACCCAATGGAATCATTTTGAATTTTTCATGCAATACTTGTCCGTTTGTGATCAAGTGGGAAGACAGATATCCTGGGATCGAAAAATTCGCTAAAGACTCAGGAATTGGAAACGTTTTGATTAATTCTAATGAAGCTAGAAGACAAGGCGATAATATGGACGATTCCATGGAAGCCATGCAAGCTCATGCCAAAGAAGCAAATTACAGTTCTTATTACCTATTGGACAAGAATCATATGTTAGCTGATGCTATTGGAGCTTTCACCACACCTCACGTTTTCCTTTTCAATGGCAAAGGAGAATTGGTTTACAAAGGTGCAATCGATGACAATTACAAAGACATGGGTGCAGTTAAAGAAAAATACTTGGAGAATGCTGTTAAAGCAATGTTGATGGGCCAAACTCCAGACCCGCAAGAGACCAAAGGAAATGGTTGCAGCATCAAAAGATTGAAATAAAAATATCTGTTTTTTGTTAACAGATTTTAAGCTTAAAGCTTAAATCCCGAATGATTTTTTTCATTCGGGATTTTTTTTGTCATTTATTTTACTCCTACAAATAAATAATGACAGACAAATGAGAAAAAAAATAATTTCTGCGTATATTAATAGACGCTTCGGCATTCGCCACCTTTTAAACTACGATTTATGTTTTTTACTCCCAGAGCTTCGGCCTTTATAGCTGCTGTGTTATGCCTATGCTCGGTCTTATTCCATTTAGAAACAAATGCACAAGAAATCTTTCATGGTGAAATAAAATGTGCTTCAATGGACCTCTATCAAGGTCAAGATCAAAAATTACAAAACCCTACTAACTTCCCTACTAGATCGGGCTCTAACTGGAGCACCAACACACCCTATTCCAATAATGGCTGTGGTGAAAGTTGCAATACCTTCAACAATGGTACAAACTCCTACAACAATGCGCCTCCGTATTTTTGCAATACAATGACCAATTCAAATGATAATTTTTCTTTTGGTTCTTATCGCTTACCTGTAGTATTTACGGTTGTCAGAGATTGTTCCGGCAATTTACCGACTTCTCTTTCTTACGGCCCGCTCTCTACCACCGGAATTCAGCAAGTAATGGATGACATGTTGGATTTTTCAAATGATTACCTCGCTTGCCAAAACATTCCGATTCAATTGTTTAAAAGCACTGGGCATGGATATGCAACGCAATCTGATAATTCGACAAGAGTAATCAGCGATCAAAAACTGTGCAGCTTCAACCTTGGAGGTGGAGCCAACTCAGACAACAATCATGCTAACGGAGTAGACATCCCCAATGTGCTAAACATCTATGTGGCCGAAACTGTAAACAATTCAAACTATTGCAACGGCTTTGCTTTTCTGCCCCTCAATACAGGAGACCCCGATCGAATGGTTATGCAAATTCAATGCTTCGAAGGATATGAACCTCCATATCTCAGCGGAATTCCAGAGGATCCTTGTAACAATCCAGATATCGCAGCAGCATTTATTCATGAAGTAGGACATTATCTAGCACTCTACCACACCCATTCAAGATTGAGCAATGATCAACCTGATGGCTGTCAAGGACCAGGGCCAGGATTGGGAGAATCAGATTGTTGCAATACTGGTGATTTGATTTGCGATACCGATGCAGACCCCAAATTAAACGCAACTTGTATCAATAAATCAGCAGGCGGAAACCAATGGTGTGTCGATGATGCAGCAGATGTTGCTGGCTGCAATCAACCGAGTGGCTGCAGTGGCAATTACACTTTTCTCCCCAATACACACAACAATGTAATGAGCTATAATGCAACCAGTACATGTCGCTATGATTTAAGCGAGTGCCAAAAAGCAAAAATGGTCGATGCATTGATAAATTGTCGAAGCCACCTATGTTGCGATGATCCAGCTCAATATTTTACCAATCTCTCTAATACTTATATTGAAATTTGTGCAGGAGAGTCCATTCCAAACATTGAAGCTAAAGAAGGAAATTGTTACAACTGGTTTGGAGAATTCTCTCAGTTAAATTCCAGTCCAACCAGTTCATTCAATCCCAATCCATGGATTGACACTTCAATTCCCGGAACGCATACCATTTACATCGAAGAAGCCAATGCTTATCAAAACGGAAATTGCAGAGTACCTATTACCATCAACGTGATAAACAATTCTTTCATTTGCGCCAGTGAGCCGGATTGCGAATCATCGATTACACTTGACCAAGGTTGGAGTATAATTTCAGCATCATGCTCTCCTCAAAACCCTGATATGGAATCGGTATGGGAAGAAATCGCTGACAATGTTATTCAAGTGAAAACATTGAATGGAATCTATTCTCCTGAATTGGGCATCAATGAAATAGGCTCTTGGAATTCAAATCAAGGCTATCAAGTCAAAATGGCCAGCAATGATGCATTGGGAATCAGTGGTGGAAACATCGATCCCAATGCTAGTGAAATATATCTTTTCAATGGATGGAATATCATTCCTTATTTATTGGAAGCCCCCCTTGATCCAGCAATTGCTTTTGAATCAGTTGCTCCTTATATCGTTCAAATAAAAAGCTTGAATGCAGTATACATCCCGTCCCTAAATGTCAATACAATTGGCAACTTACAACCAGGACAAGGTTACATGGTTGAAATGGCTCAAGGATATCCTTTTTTCTACGATCCAGACCTTTTGTTCAAACCTGAGATAACGGATTCCGAAATACCTGGAAACAGCATCCATTTCGGACAAGTACAAAACATCAATCCCAACAACCAAAGCTTTATTTTAGAGCTAACTGGGGAGACTTGGCCCGAAGGAAGTGAAATAGGCATCTTTAATTCAAACCATCAATTGGTAGGTTCAGCCGTCATTCACAACAATACATTCGTTTGTCTAATTTATGGTTCAGATGCATCATTTGAAGAGGAATCAGGGATGGCCAGCAATGAAGCTTATTACATCAAAAAATGGAACAGTCTAAACAATCAAGAGACTGAAATACAATTTGAAATTGTCGAAGGTCCGGAAACTTTTATCTCTAATGAAATTACAATCGCTAAAACTGAAACAATAGCTTTAGGTCATGCAATCAGTGAAATAAAAATTATTGAATTGTATCCAAACCCTGCCAATCAAATTCTCAATATCGATTTGATCTCAGAGAAAGAAATAGTCAATTCGGGAATATTTGACCTACAAGGCCAAGAACTATCTAAACTTGACTTTAGCAAAGCCAACAACAACTCTACAATACAAGTTGATCTGAAAGCTTATACAGAAGGAATTTATTTTGTCAAAATAGAACAAAACCAAATGATCCATCATTATAAATTCGTGGTAGTACATTGATTCATTTCTAAAATGTCAAAGGCGCATTTGCTTATAAATCTCAAGGAGCAACCTTTCAATATGGACTGAAAGAAAAACTTACATAATGTTTTTTTTTGCATCATAACCATCTTCCAATAATTTTTATTATTATATTTAATAATACAAATCATTGGAAGATTTTAATTTAAACACCACAACAACATCACTATGAACTCCCCAAATCGCATAACTTTTATTTTAATTTTCTTCTTGGTCATCATTGCAAACAGTTTGCTTGTAAAAGGGCAGGAAATGCCCAATGAAATAGAATGCAGTTCGATGGAGTTATATGCAGGGGAGACTCAAAAGCAAAAGTTGGACAATCCTAAAGATTACCCAACTCGATCTGGTTCGACATGGGCCTTAAACAATCCCTACTCAAATGGATTGTGCGGGGAGAATTGCAACACCTTTAACAACGGAACAAATTCCTACGATAATGGGCCAGTCCATCTTTGCAATGTTGTTACCAATAGCAATTCCAATGCAACTTTTGGCACCTACAGATTGCCCGTTGTTTATACAATTTTAAATGATTGTACAGGAAATTTGCCTACCTCTTTTGCAAGCGGAAATATTTCGGCAAGCGCCTTGCAAACAGTATTGGACAATATGATGACTTACACGAACGATTACTTCGCTTGCCAAGACATTCCGATTCAACTTTTTAAAAGTACTGGCCATGGCTTTGACACGCAAGCAGACAATTCTACCAGGGCCTTAACAGATGCAACCCTATGCAGCTTTTCATTGGGATCCGGAGCAGGTTCTGACAACTCTTATGCCAATGCAATAGACATTCCAAATGTCCTAAATATTTATGTAGCAGAAACAGTAAATGGGTCCAACTTCTGTAATGGTTTTGCCTTTTTACCATCTGGCCCAGGAAACCCTGATAGAATGGTTATGCAAATTCAATGCTTTGAAGGATTTGAACCTCCATTCTTTTCTGCGATCCCAACAGACCCTTGCAACAATCCTGACATTGCTGCCGCATTTATCCATGAAGTGGGTCATTACCTAGGCTTGTATCACACACATTCCAGAGCCAACAATGATGCAGCCGATGGCTGCGAAGGTGCAGGACCTGGACAAGGAGAATCTGATTGTTGCAATACGGGAGATTTGATCTGCGATACCGATGCGGATCCGCGATTCAACAATCCGTGTACAGACCGCTCAGCAGGAGGAAATCAATTCTGTGTGGACGATGTTGCAGATTTAGCAGGATGCAGCCAACCTGCAGCTTGTGGGGGTGGTTCCTATACTTTCGTCCCAAATACTGGACCCAATATCATGAGCTACAATACGACAACTTTATGCAGATTTGATTTTACAGAATGTCAAAAGGCAAAAATGGTCGATGCCCTGGTTAACGGAAGAACCAATTTATGCTGCGATGATCCAGCTCAATTTTTTGCCAATGTTTCTGATGCTAATATTGAAATTTGTAGCGGCGAAAACTTACCAATCATTCAGGCAAAACCTGGCAGCTGCTACAATTGGTTCGACGGAAGCAGTCAATTGAATACGGCAATTAGCTCATTTGATCCCAATCCATTTATCGACACAACAACCCCTGGCGTTTACACCTTTTACATTGAAGAGGCCAATAGCTATCAAAATGGAAACTGCAGAGTCCCTATTACAATTACCATAATAAACGATCCTGCAAGTTGCAGTTCCACTAGCTGTCAAAGCAATATCGCGCTCAATCAAGGATGGAATATAATTTCAGCAAACTGCCCTCCAGGAAACACTGATATTCCAACAGTATGGAATGCAATAGCAAGTGATGTGATACAAGTCAAAACATTAAATGGCATTTACACCCCAGCTTTGGGTTTAGACAACATTGTAAATTGGGACTACACACAGGGCTACCAAGTAAAAATGGCCAATGCCAATAATTTAATAATAAATGGAACAGAGATTGACCCAGCAATATCAACCATAAACTTAAATGCGGGTTGGAACATCATCTCCTATCTTTTAGATGCGCCACTTGATCCAGCCTTGGCTTTTCAATCAATAGCATCAGACATCATTCAAGTGAAAGATTTGTTTGGAATTTACACCCCTTCTATTGGCATCAATACCATTGGCGACCTCCAAGTAAATCAAGGATACATGATTAAGATGAGCCAAGCCACAACGTTTTTCTACGATCCATCATTGGTGTTAAAACCTGATAATGATGCAGAAAGCAATTCAGACCATTACTCCAATGAAAGTCTTTTCTTCGGCAAAGCCAATAACATAAATCCAAGCAATCAAACTTTCATTTTAAATGTTGAAGATCAAAACTGGTCAGAAGGATCTGAAATTGGAATATTCAACCCTTCTAATCAATTGGTTGGTTCAGCCGTCTTAAACAACAACCGATTTGCTTGTTTAATCTACGGGAAAGACAACACTGAAGAATCGCTCAATGGATTAAATACAAATGAATCTTATACAGTAAAAAAATGGGACGCTCAAAACAATCAAGTCAGCTCAGTAGAGCTTATATTTGAAACGGGGCCATCTACTTTTACCATCAATGAAATAACAATCGCCAAAACTGCAGAAACCGCTCTAGGATTAAATGCAAACAATCTTGGCGAACCAAAAATATACCCGAATCCAGCCAATCAAATCTTAAACATCGAAATCGGTCAAGGCCAAAAAGTAAATTCTGCAAAAATATTGAATGTAAATGCCAAAGAAATTTCACAAATACAATTGAACCATTTCGAAAATGCATCCCAAAAGACAACAATCGATTTAACTGAATTAAGCGAAGGAGTCTATTTCATAAAAATAGAAACTGAAGAAAAAATACACACATACAAATTTGTTGTTATAAGATAGCCTTTTCATAGACCCACAAGGTTTGGCTTGACCCAATCACGTTTCACATGCCCTGTCATGTCTTGCTTGACCCGTCATGTCTGCTCGACCCGTCATGTTTGGCTCAACCAAACATCAATTTAATATTTCGTACCTTTACAACAAGCGTTTAATTCTTGGTTTGTTTTTGCCTATCCCAAAAGTACAAGCTTGCAAGTTTAAGATGTAAATCAAAAACTACTTGTACCATGAAACATAAAACATATCCCATAGAAGACTTTAAACCCTTCGCAGAAAGTATTATATGGCAATTAAACAGAGACTATTACCAAGACATAGGAATTGAAGCCTGGAGTTCTGGAGCCGTTCCTCACCACATCACCAGCAACTCCATGGTCGGCAGAACCTATGCTGAACTAATCTTTTCTTTTCTCCAAGACCTCGCATCCAAGGGACAAACTTCTGAGAAAGTTTACATTCTCGAATTAGGCGCTGGACATGGACGTTTGGCTTTCCACGTTTTAAAACACCTGGAAAGATTGATCGATTTAGCAAGTGTAAGCTTACCAGACTTTTGCTATGTCCTTAGCGACATCGTTGAAGACAATTTAGATTTCTTTAAAAACCATAAACAATTCAAACCCTTCTTTGAAAAAGGGCAATTGGATTTTGCTTTCTTTGATGCAATGAATTCTAATGAGATAAAATTATTGCACGCACAAAAAACAATTACCGAAAACAGCTTAGAGCAGCCAATTTTAGCAATCGCCAACTATTTTTTCGACTCCATCCCCAACGACGTATTTCACTATAAAGACGATACAATTTCGACTTGTTCTGTAAAAGTTGATTCCAAGTTAAACCCTAAAGATCTATCAGAAAAACTGATACTCGAACATCTTGAAATTAGTGTCCAAGACAATCCAACAAGCAATCCCATTTATGATGACAAAGACTTGAATGACATCATCGCACTTTACAAAGGCCTGATCTCAAATAGCTATTTGTTTTTTCCACAGGTCGCCATACATTGTATTAGTAGAATAAAAAAGCTCTCAAAAAAAGGTCTATTTCTAATCTCAATGGACAAAGGCTATAATGAAATTCGTGATTTGAAAAATGCCAAAAAACCAGACATGGTTACCCATGGAAGCTGTTCCTTTTTGGTAAACTATCATGCCATTGGATCTTATTGTCTGCAAAATGGAGGCAAAAACTTGTTTCCAGCATTTTCTTCTTTTCATTTACAGGTCGTTTGCATGCTGTTTTTAGAAGAGCCTGATGCTTATACTCAAACTCACTTGGCTTACCAGAGATTTGTAAATGACTTTGGCCCTGATGATTTCAACAGTTTAAAAAAACAAATTTACAAAAACAAGAATGGAATGTCTTTAGTAGAAATCCTAAGCATCCTGCGCTTAAGTGCCAATGATTCTACAATTTTCATCAACCTCTTACCAAAAATAAAAGACCTGATTGAAAGAGTTACATTTAATGAAAGAAAAAGACTGAGTCAATCATTGCATTCAACTTGGAACAACTATTTTTACTTAAATGAAACAAAAGATCTTGCTTTTGAAATTGGTGGCATATTCTATGCACTCGGTTTTTACCAAGAAGCAATTGAATACTTCGATCATTCAACAAACCGATTTGGAGACAAGGCTGATGTCTTTTATAACATCGCTATTTGTCATTATCAATTAAGACAAGACAAACAGTTTACAACTACTGTACAAGCAATAAAAGAAAAATTTCCAAATTTTGAAAGGATCAATGAACTCCACAGCCTCGACCTAAAGGCAGAATAATAAAACCAACTTCTATCTTAAAATCAATGCATTAAAGTCAATACATTTCACAAAGATTAAATCACCATTCCAAAGCAAGCCATTTTCGCTTCAGTAATTCTTGATTTTTTCAACCTCAACTGTCCGCTCGATCACCGACAACAAGCAGCAAAGAGCAAAGAGCAAACTGGGTTGTCCACAATCCAGCTACTCACAGTATATAGGTTCTGAGGCTCTTTTCGAATACATCTGTTCAGCAACTTCGTTTTTCTCAAGCGATTGCGAACCGAGCTTGCGATCAATCTGGCTTGCAAGTCAAGATGGGTACCATTTGAAAACTTCAATGGTCCATTCGTCGCATCGCCACCTTATACGATTTAAACCATAAAATGTCGCACATAAATGATTAAAATTAATCAAATGCCTTCGTTGAAAAGCCTCGCTTTAGCTATGGCTAGAACTACGTTTTTCGCCTCGGCCTTGATTAATTTTATCATCATATCCAGTAC
>CALBCY010000195.1 GCA_937927195.1 uncultured Chitinophagales bacterium | reverse complement strand
CAAAGTATAGCGATCGGGAGAACAAAATGTAGCGATCGGGAGAACAAAATACAGCGATCGGGAGAACAAAATATAGCGATCGGGAGAACAAAAGCAGGCAGTCGGGAAACAAAGTATAGCGATCGGGAGAACAAAATATAGCAATCGGGAGACCAAAAGCAGGCAGTCGGGAAACAAAAGTAGGCAGTCATAAAAACAAACTCTAAAGAAAAACAAATGAAAATCGTAAGAGAATTATTGACAAGCAATATTGAGACCCTGGAAAAAATGGGAGCGCTGAACGATTTTGGAAGCTTGTGGATAGAAGAGTTAATGGGCTTGTCTTATTTGTTGGGATATGAAGACATTTACAAACAAAGCCTGAATCTCTTGTCAAAAATCAAACTTGGTGATCCAACGAAAAATGAATTGGGTAGCGTAAAATCAGATTTGAATAAGGATAGATTAGAACGGGAGGAAAAAATAAAAAAAGAATTAGCCAAAGAACCGGATCTCAAAAGGTTGCAAAAAAAATTCCCCATTTGGAATGAAAAATCCATAGACAATTTAATAAAAGTATTCAAACAAAAAGTTCCCGCACTGAAATATGCGATAGAAGGAGATTATTCCCAAGCTGTCAAAAGTTGCTACCACAAAGAGCATGGATTGGATGAACAAAAGTTGGAATTTATCATCTCCTATCTATTCATTAAAAAAGAATTTAAACAGGGCTTAGAAATAAAAGAAAATTTAATAACGAAAGACTGGTCAAAAAAACATTTGAGCATTGTTGAATTGATTGAAAAGAACAGAATTGAGGAATGGAAAAGCTTATCAGGTATATTTGATGAAATTCATCCCGACCGCACAAATGTTTGGAAAAACTTTATGTTTGTAAAAGGCTTGAGTGGATTGGTTCCTTATGATATTTATCCTTGGAACGATGAATGGGAGATTCGCTAAAAGAAAGCTCTTTCGCTACATCAAGCTCGCACAAACCTCGTATCTTGCAGTTCGAAATACAATATTTCTAATTAAAATATTTCACAAGAAGCCAATAGCAAAAGGCCAATAGCCAAGGGCCTCTAAAATCCTGCAAATGAAACTCCTCGCATCGTACACCGCTCCCGCAGAGCTAACTCCTACTCGACTCTCTTCATTTGCTGTCGGCAAATTCCCTATGATTAGCAGCCGAAAAGGAATTAAAAAAGCCATCAAGAAAGGTTTGATTAAAGTGAACGGACAATCAGGATTCACTGGAGATTTCATTCGCGGCGGAGAACTCATTGAATTGTTTCAAGAAGAATTGGAAAACACATCACAACTAGAATTAAATCTGGAAGTTTTGTATGAGGATGAGTACCTCGCAGTCATCAACAAACCTGCGGGGATTGTGGTGAGTGGCAATAAATTCCGAACCATCGAAAATGCCTTGCAGGGCAATCTGAAACCAAGTAGCGAACAAGATGCACTGATCAATCCCCAAGCCATTCATCGATTGGATTATCCAACCAGTGGAGTGTTGTTAATTGGAAAAACAAGAACTGCGGTCACTAAACTCAATAAGCTTTTTGAAGAACGGACAATCGAGAAGGTTTATCATGCGGTTTGTTTGGGTAAAATATCAGACACTGGCAAGGTCGATCTTGCAATAGAGGGCAAAAGCGCTGAGACTCATTTCACGAAAATAAAAACAATCATTTCACCAAAATTCGAATTTCTCTCTTTGGTCAAATTACATCCTCACAGTGGCAGGAGGCATCAATTGCGCATCCATTTATCCAATTTGGGACATACAATTCTTGGAGATAAATTGTATGGTGATCCTGAAAAGAACCTGCAAGGGAAGGGCTTGTTTCTTCATGCAAGCTGTTTGAAATTTCAACATCCCTTTACAAAAGAAGAGATAATTGTTGAAGCAGATTTACCCAAGAAATTTAAGAGACTATTTCCAAATCAGGAGAATGGTTAGGAAACTACTTTGAGTACCAACCAAGATTTTGGTCATAAGACCAAAATAAAGCTATTTTTTGATTTGAGAAAATGTATTCTTATGGATCTTTTACCAATTTCTAAGTACTAGATATTTTTTGTGCGACTCCGCTGGAGTCGGTTATTTTGTCTTCATTTTTTACTAACATAATTTGACCTCTCCGAGGTCAATACTCAATTAAATGACCTCGGAGAGGTCAAACTATGTTAGTTTTATAGATTTAATAAGTATCGACCGCAGAGCGGTCGCACAAACAAATCATGGGTAAAATTAAGTTTTGTCTAGTACTCAATATCAATTTATAACCTCTAAATGCTTGAACTTGAAGAATATTATTAAATTTGGACATTAGAAAGAAAAATCCAAAAAAATGAATCAAATAAAATTTTGGCCCAAATCTCTACTTCTAATTCCATTTATTACTTTTACCCTTTTTTCTACAAAGGCAGAATTACCAATAAATGAAACAAAAGAAGAATTTGAGCTCAGCAATTCTTATGAGAAGCAGCTTATAGCATCCACTTTCTCCAATACTTTATCTGAAAACTCCCTTGAATATTTGGAAACGCTATTGTACAATGGCCGCACTTTTCCAGAAGAGAATTTCAAGAAAATCCAAAAACAAATTGAGACGAGTATCCGTGAAATCAACTCTGGTTTCGATAAGCTCTCCAATCAAAAGAAATTCAAGAAATTCAAAAAAGTAATGTTTGCCGATTACTTTATCAATTTTGATCGGAAAGCAAAGTTTGAAGACTTGTTTGAAAAAAAGAGATACAACACAAGAACGGCTTGTGCGCTTTACGCTTTTTTTATGGACCATTTTGAAATGCCATTTTCAATCGGAGAAAAAGAAGCAGGAAGCTATATCTATTTTTATCCGGCAGATAATAAATTCTATCATCAGCCAGGTCCAGTCGACATAGATTTTCTAATTCCAAATGATGATTTCAAAATTAGATACGCAGATTTTTTGGTTGAATGTGGAGCTTTGGACCAGAAAGAAAGGCAAAGAATAAATGTTGAAGACTTATACAATGAATATTATTTCATTAAAGAAATTGAAAACTTAGACCAGGTGGTTTCCCTAATTTATTATGACCGAGGAATGATTGAATTGGAAAAACCGAATAATATTGAGTTTGCCAATCGTTATTTTAATCAATCTTTTAATTTTGACCAAAATAATAGAAATGCTTATTGGTTTGACAATGCAATAACCGCAAGATTAAACAATCCGAGAAGTTTTGAAACCGAAACCGATTTTTTAATAATAAGCAAGATCGCTAACATCAATAAAGGAGATGCCATAGCAAATTCAAAAGCCATCTCTCTTTTTCAGTACATGGCAGCATATTACCTCGATCGAAACAAAAACTTTCCATTGCTTGACAGTCTTTCAACCGTAATTATAAAAAATACTGAACACAAAGCAAGCAAGCAGGAAATGAAAAAAATACAATATTCGTTTACTGCCTACAATGCATTTAATAACAAAGATTATGCTTCGGCAATAAAATTCACACAAAAAGGATTAGAAATTGATTCGCAAGACAAAGCTTTATTAGAATATTTATCGATGGCAGTTATGGATTCAATGTTCACAAGTGTTAAGGATGACCTCAATCCAATAATAGATCAGTTTGACCACTATGCGAAATTATATCCTGCCCTGGAAACATTCGAAACATTTCAATCCGGTTATGTCCATTGCTATTTGGGAATGGCAACGCAATATTTTATTGACAGAAAACCAGAAAAGGGACATCAAAGCTTAGATTTATTCAAAGCTAAACTAAAAGATTTTCCAGAGATTTGGCCAAAAGAACAATTACTGGTTGATGCTTACGTCATGGCATCTTTGTATTACGTCGACACAAATGATAATGCAACAGCGGCTAAATTAATCGAAGAGGCGGATCAACTTTTACCAGGCAATGCCAAATTGGAAAACTTGTTGAAGAATTTAAGAAATAAATAATTCTATCAAATAGGCAGAGTAGCAGCATAAGCAAATCATTAGATTTACGATGATTAGATTTACAGTGGCTTGAAACCAATTATTTCACCACAACAAATCTACTCAAAAACAGCTTGTTGCCTAATTGAATTTTAATAAAATAAATGGATGGAATAAGAAAACCAATGTCCAATAAATGCTCTTCCGAAATGGAGAAGCTTTTGGACATAACTTTCTTAGCAGCAGGATCGTAAATTTCAATTATTAATGATCCTGAATTAGCAATAACAGCATCCTTGATTTTGATTTGTAAGATGTCATTGACAGGATTGGGATAGAGTTCCAATTGGGGTGAAATTGAATTGAGTAAAGGGACAGAGCTTATTATACCACCAGTACAAGCACATTCTTCATCCCAGAATTCTCCGATGGTTAAAGCATCTCCGTCATTGCATGGCATTCCAATCAGATTGTTGGCAAGAACAGGACAAACATCCTCTGCATCACAAATTCCATCAGCATCCGAATCCGTCTCAATCCCAAAGCAATTGCAGTCCTCATCAAAGACATCGTTTTCTGTGCACACTACACCATCATCGCAGCTAAGACCTATCATGCCATCATCCAATCCTGCACAGAGGTCTTCAAAGTCGCAAACACCATCCAAATCAGAATCTACAACAATCCCAAAGCAATTGCAATTATCATCATAGACATCATTTTCTGTACACATTTCACCATCATTACAAGACAATCCTACCAATGAACATTGATAATCAGTAAGGCTCATTTTATCAAAATAAAAACCATCTCCAGGAATGTCTCCATCTGTGTCCAAACGGAATCTCAGCTTGAATTCAGAACCGAATTTATATGGGGACAAATCGAAAGTCTCTTGATGCCAGGATTCTGCATCTGTGAAAGTAAAAAGCGTTTGCCAGCCAATTCCATTGTCAGTCGAAATTTCCAAATTGGTAAAATCATTTCCTTCCAAAGACCATTTGGCAAAAAATTCCAATACTGGTTTAGAAGTAGCAGTTAAATCAAAAGAATTATTGAGTGTAAAAAAGTTACTTGTATAATTGCTAGAATTTCCATTGTCTGAATCTCCGAAAGAATACGCTCCATCATAAGAATCATCTTCGTTAATGCCCCAAGGAATCCCATTTCCCGAAGCCGTCCAATTATCAGTACCAGATTCTGCATTGTCTTCAAAAAGAAGGGTGCTTGTACCGATTGGAATAGAGACTATCTCGGTATTCATAAGTACTTCGTCTTGCCATATTTCAAGCGATAAGTCTATTTCACCATTTGAATAGTCTGAGCCAACAGAAATTAAAAAGTCATCACTTGTCTTTCTCCCTCTGGCTTCAATGAAACCTATGGTGCCATCGCCCTCAATCGAAACATCACTGCTTGGAGAAGAAACATTTACAACAACATTGTTGGCATCCGAACCAATTCCCTTATTTTTTACTTCCACATTTAAAAGAAAAGAACTACCAGGAAAAGCATCTCCGGTAATATTGTGAGACTGAAAATCAGCATAGGCTCCGGCTATCCACGCTTGATAAAACAAGGGATAAACATTTTCATCGACCAGATCAAAAATTTCACTTTGGAAAGGCCAAAAGCCACTGCCATCAATTTCTGGTGTCCAAGCATAAATACCTTCACTGTGTAAATAATCGCGCGTCGTTCCACAAGAAGTATAGCCTAACATTTCATAAGTAACTCCATAAGGATAATCGTTTTCGCTCAAAAAATCTGAAGCCCATTCCGAATAAATATTAAATGCTGGAGGAGCCGTATCAAAACCATAGGGCATCAAATAGGATCCCGCCGTTGAATGTATTGAAAAAGCAATGCCTGGATCTATCTCTTCTATGAAAGTGCTGGTCGCTATTGTTTCAGGTTCGGAAAATGCATTTGTACCTTTATAGATATTTGAACAAGGGTCAGAACTGGCACAAGAAGAACTAAAACCAAATTCATGACCATAATTTCTATTGAGATCAACTCCGTAACAACCATTGTTGACCAATCGTCTGTTCTTTCTCCACAATCCTCCACCATTGGGATTGGTAACTTGATTGTAGGCGTAACCATCTGGATTGACACAGGGAACGAAAAACATTTCACGATTGTCAACCATATATTTCACCAAAGGATTTGACGCATAATTTTCCAGCAACCAAAACATATAATTGATAGAGACGGCCATTGACAAGGGTTCGCGTGAATGATGTAAAGCATCGTAATAAACAGCAGGTTCTTCTTCGTCTAGAGTTGGATTGTCAGAGATTTTTACTGCCCAGATTTCTCTATCCTCAATGGAGGTTCCAATGCTGAATTTTGCTGTGGCGATAGCTGGAAACAAAATGGACATGCTGTCAAGCTTGGCTTCCATTTCAGCCAAGGTATAGAATCCTCCCATGCTTCCATAACCAAAGTTGTCAGCTGTTGAAGGGGCTTTATTCGATAAGGAGACTTGCTCTAAATCTTTCTTAGACATTTCTTCATAATACAATTCAAAGTTGGGTATAAGAATGCTGTACAGAAAATTGGCCTCGTTTAAAATTTCAAACTCCTCCTGATTCACAAAAAAATCAAGAGAACCTTCATTGTGACTATGAGCATGGTCAACGCATAAGCCCAATTCAAGAAGCAAAGATTTACTCTTTTCTTCATCTAGCAAAACTCTTACTTTGGAATAAACCTCTTTCTCAGTATTAGAGTTTTGTGCATGGGCATTGCCCTTCAAGAAAAACAGACCTAATAGAAAGAGAGATATAAAGAGAATGAAATGGATACCTATACTGGACTTATTCATTGATGTATTTATAATGAAAACAAGTATAAAGAATAATGAACAAATTAACAAGTAATTAATCATTCAGCCTTCAGGTATCAATGCACAGAATGAGTAAATGCAGAAAATGATTGAAAATTGACAATTATTCATTCACATTTCTATATCTTTCACATCCTCCTTAAAATCCAACAAGCATTTTTAATTGCTCATTGAAGTTTTCCTTATTTATACCAAGATGCTCCTCGATTTTCAAAAAGACTCCTTTTAATCTTTGGGTTCTGCCACTTAGAACATAGTCGACAGCAGAATCAAATCCTTTCCTCCTTTCAATTTCACGATAAAAGATACCAGAAATGGTTCTTTGGACAGAAATTTCTGGGGCTATGTATTTAAAAATCTTTTCATCAGAAGTGTAAAGTTTTAAAAGGTCTACTTCGGAGTTCTTTTTTATATAGGTTTTTAACTCCTCAATCAAAAAATCCAACTCGATCATTTCACCAGCAGCATCGGTGTAATAGGCATTGCCAAGATCATAGGCCATGCCCTCTTCAGCCGTCCTGTTGCGATCGAGATAATCGTATTTTAGTCCCATATAAAGATGCAACAAATCGTGAGAAAAGTCTTCATTGTTGTCAATTGCGAAAATAAGGCCCTGATCAACGCCATAACCATCCCTACATTTACCGTTGTCTTCTGGGTAGTATCTCAATCCCGTCAAATCCAAAAACTCCTGATATTGATCGACCATGTATACAGTAAGGACCTGAGGATCAAGATTAAACTTTTTTGCAAATTCAAGATTCTTTTGATTGAATACATTGGCTCTTGCTTTATTAATTTCATCTCTAAAATAATAAGTTACCGTTCCAATGGTTTCTTTCTTCCAATACCTCGTTCGATAATCCAAAGGCAGACCGTATTTGATTTTGTCTGTGCTTAGATCAACAACAAAATCAGCAATTGAATTTATACCAGTAGCATTTTCTTTATTCGGCCACACCATTTTAAGCATAAACTGATTGTTGCCAATGGAATAAAAATTAACCAATTCAGGGATCGCAAATTGAGTCTCTTCCCCATTCTCTATTTTGCTTAAATCCTTAAAATACTCCAGAAAGCTTTTAACAAATGGTTGATGAGAACCAATAATTAAATCGGCCTTAATTTCCCCTTTTTCAACCTGATCAAAAAACGAAGTCAAATCATCATTGACTCTTTCAAATTCCTCCTCATAATACTTGGTTCTTAAATCTTCAGAAACTGTAAAGGTTTGGGCATGACTCATAATTGTGAAATGTAGCATGGTGAAATGAAGCGAGAGATAAAAAAAGACTAGTTTGGAGCATAAATTCATAGCTGTAAATTTGATTCAAAACAAAACTACACCTAAATCTTTAGTTATGCAACTAATTATTTAGTTTATTAACTAATATCATAGTTATTTGCCAAGATTGATAAAAAAAATGCGTAAATGATTGGATCATTTACGCATTTTTACTTCTTGCATTCCACCAGATTTTAATGATGGTCGCTGATTTTTCTTAATTTTTCAATTCCTATTCCGCTACAACAACAGTAGTTTTGGTATCAAAAGAACTGGCTGAGAAAATACCAAAACCATCACCAACCATATTGTATGGTGGATTTCCGGGAGTGGTAGCACCTAAGCCTTGGATACCCAATTGTTGCAAGACCAAATAATATTGGTAAACAGGTTCTTCAACAGCCATCATTTGCATGGTAACCGTATCGCCTGGATCAAAAAATTCTTGGAAGAAAGTAGTATAAGTTTCTTTGCCATCATTGAATAAATCATCGGAGACATAGTTGTTAACAATCAGCAAACCTGTATCGGGCATGCTAGTGTTTTGATAAACCCTCCACAAATAGAAATCATCGCGGTCGGCGGGATCGGTGTAATCACAGCGCAAATTATAAAAGTCATTATCTGGATCAAAATCAGAAAAAGGATCTTTTTCTGAATAAAAATCATCAATTCCAACTCTTTTTGGCAGTGTTGAGCTTCCTGAAACTACTTTTCCCTCTTTTTCAACTTTTAAGGTGTAAGTAACCCCTTCTTCTCCAACAAGGTTGAAATTTGAATAAAGGCCATCACCGAGGCTTGTTAATTCATGAACATTCCCAGCGTCGTCGGTGATGGTAACAGTCGCTTCTTCAACTCCCTTTATTGCAAAAGGATCAAAAACTCCACTTGTCTCAGTAACGATTACTAGGTTTGTAAAAGGTATTTCCTCTGTACCTGGAATGGGTAAACTACCAAAGGAATCGAACAAATAGGCTTCTACTGAAAATTGAGTTTCGCCATTTCCAAGATCCAACTCTATGACTTTTTCACAAGAGACCAATGCGATGCAAATAAATAAGGCAAATAATATATTTTTCATTTTATATGAAATTATACAGCTTAGCTGCGGTCAATTTAAAATTTGAAATTATAAGTAATGGCCGGAACAACTTTAAACAAGGCCAATTGTACTGCTTCAATACTTGGAACTTCTCCACTTGCATTGATTCGGAAATCAATAGAGTATGGATTCTGTCGACCATAGGCATTGTAAACAGAAAGATTCCAATTTGATTGAAATTTCTTTTTGACTTTTACTTGCTCTCCAGTTTCTGGATCTTTGGTCATTTTAAACTCCTTATTTTTATAAGTAATTCCCAAATCCAATCTGTGCGTTGAAGGCAATCTATAACTATTCCTGTTTTCATAAATAAATATTGGCTGGTTGGTTCCAACACTGTATTGATATCCTGACGGATAAGTAACGGCATTTCCAGTATGGTAAATCCAACTACCCGAAACATTCAATCGATCACTAATATCGTACATTAAAACAATTGCTATATCGTGCAATCTATCCTGTTTGGCATTGTACCAATCGCCGTCATTCAATCCATCGATTTGCTTTTCACTTTTTGCCAAAGTATAACTTAACCATCCTGTCAAATCTCCTTTCCTCTTTTTAAAGAACAATTCAAGACCATAAGCCCTCCCCTTTCCATAAAGCAAAGAACCCTCTACTTCATCGTTCAAGGAGACAACAGCACCGACTTTATAATCAACTACATTTTTCATTTGTTTGTAATATCCTTCCACTGAAAACTCGTAAGTATTGTTACCAAAATTTCTGAAATAACCAGCCGAGTACTGGGTTGATATTTGCGGCTTAATATTCGTACTACTTGGCAACCAAATATCTGTAGGCGTGGTACTGGTCGTATTTGAAAGCAAGTGAATATATTGATAGGTTCTCGTATAGGCTGCTTTTAAAGAGCTTTGTTCATTCAAGACAAAACTGGCCCCCAACCTTGGAGATAAGCCCCAATAAGTTTGGGCAACTTCCCAATTATCATATGTTGTTGTGTCTTTGATTTTACTGATGTTAACCACTCCATTAATGAGCGTATCTGGAAAAAACTCGTAAACATCGCCAGGGCCCAATTGTAAAAAGTTAGTTAATCTTAAACCGTAATCCAAAGTTAACCTTGAACCTAATTTTTGTTCATTGGCTATATAAGCTGCATTTTCCATTGCATGTCTATTAGGAATGTCAGTGGAAGCAAATCCACTATCATCGGCAGTCTCAATTTTTCCTGGTTCAATATTGTGGTAAATGGCATTTACTCCAAACCTCAATCTGTTTTTACTGTTTAAGAAAAGATCGAAATCTTCTTTGAAATTAAAATCTTTTACAACCGATCCAATTTCTAAATCAATTTCACTAATAGAAAATTTATAATCATAATTGCTG
Source organism: uncultured Chitinophagales bacterium (assembly GCA_937927195.1). Lineage (GTDB taxonomy): Bacteria > Bacteroidota > Bacteroidia > Chitinophagales > UBA2359 > JAHDGP01. The sequence goes on along the minus strand of CALBCY010000195.1, from coordinate 6,353 downwards.
TAAATAAGCGAGGTGTTGGAAAAAAGTTTCTTGTTAAAGATATGGTTCCAGCGCAAGGTTCCCGTTGTATTTCCCCAATCAAATCCGAAAATATCCGAAAAGCCAAAATTGTCTCTTCCGAAATATCCTGAGAGGAATAAACGGTTTCTGTCATTGAAGGTATAATTGACTTTTGCATTTAAATCATAAAAATAAAGCTTTGTATCTTTCAGTTCTTCACGACTAGATAGTTTAAGAAACAAATCTGCATAGGTTCTTCTCCCAGAAATCATAAAAGAACTTTTATCTTTTTGAATTGGTCCTTCAACAGTTAGTCTCGATGAAATTAGGCCAAGTCCACCTGAAGCAGAAAATTTCTTTTTGTTACCATCTTTCATTTTAATATCCATCACAGAAGACAACCTTCCACCATACTCCGCTGGGATATTCCCTTTGTACAATTTTACATCTTTGATCGCATCAGAATTAAAAACCGAAAAGAATCCCAACAAATGAGAAGCATTGTAAACTGGCGCCTCATCCAAGAGGATCAAATTGTGATCGACTCCACCTCCACGCACATAGAATCCAGCAGCGCCTTCTCCAGCAGATTTTACACCAGGCAGCAATGTCATGGTTTTGATAATGTCCTTTTCACCAAATATTACCGGAATCGCATCAATCTCTTTAGTGGACAAAGTACTTACTCCAATTTCTGTACTGGTTACGTTTTCATTTTCTTTTTTAGCAGAAACAATCACTTCTTCCAAGATGGCATCGCCCGTTCCCAATTGAACGTTTCGGACGATGTCTTTGTCCAATTGCATGCTAATTTCCTTTCCTTCAAATCCAATGTAACTGTAGATTAATGTATAGGTTCCTTTTTCAAGCGTAAGGGAATAAAAACCGTAGTCATTGGAAATGGTTCCCACGCCTGGGAGCTCCTTGACGAAAATACTGACTCCGATTAAATCCTCTCCGGAGGATGCATCCTTTACTTGACCATTGATGGTGAAATCCTGCGCAAATACGAAGGGGCCTATCAAGATCAAAAGTAAGGAAACGACTTTTTTAAGATTCATAAAATGTATGTTGTTTATTGTCTGTTAGTTTAATAATTGTAAAACGGGGTAAATAGTTTAGATTGAAGCATAGGGAAACAAAAAAGTGCCAGTCAAATTTTATCAATTTTAGCAAAGGTAATGGAACAGAAAGGTTTCCTTGGTAAGAAATCTCAACAGCTTGTTTATCCTCGACGGCATCTTGAAAGGCATTGATTGAAACAGATTGATCATTCAATATTGTATTCAATATTGAATAAAATACTTTCCTTACAAATAGTGTTAAAACACATATTTGTTAAACGCTCAAAATACCTTTCAAGTTGCCTCAGATTTTAACTTATTAATTAGGGACCAATCCAAGACAAATTTTAAGCCTCAGAATTTTCTTGACAGATTCATAAACCTGTAATTTATACCGCTCATCGACTTTCATTTCGTTTAAGATTAAGTCCAAAGTTTTGCGTTCGTCTTCTACCATTAGCAACATATCACAACCAGCTTTTGAAGCCAAAAGTGGAGCATCTTTAATGATGGTAACGGCTTTCATCATATTCAGGGCATCTGTTATGACAATTCCTTTGAAATTCATTTCATTTTTAAGCAAATCTGTAACAATCTTTCTGGAACAACTGGCAGGAATACCATCCGTCGAATATTTCGGATTGTTTTTGACGATAATGTGAGCGACCATCACAGAAGCTACGCCCTGCTCTATCAAGGGAGTGTAATTATCGACCTCTAACATTTCACCGTCAATGTAAACACTTCCAGTATGAGTATCACCAACAACCAATCCATGGCCTGGAAAATGTTTGGCTGTTGCTACAATCTGATCGAACTGACTGGTTACAATAAACTGATTGCACATGGCAATTACATGTTCCTTATCATCTCCATAACTTCTGTTGGTAATGGCTGCATTTTTTGTGCTAATGTCCAATACCGGTGCAAAATTGTGGCGAATTCCCATCGACAATAATTCTCTATCGATGATTTGTGTAATGGAATCACATTGCTCCAAAGTTGTAATTTGGTTGGTTTTGGGTACTTTTTGTGCTCCTCTGGCTCGTCCATTGAAAAGGCTTGGCTCCGCGTCCATACTGAACAAAAGAGGAATGTTGTTTCTTTGTTTTGAAATGGCATTCAGTTTGTCTGTTAGTACCTTGTGCTCTTTAACTGCCCCTTTCATTAAAATAGCTCCACCAATGATATTGTCCTCCGTCAATTTAATCACGGTGTTGGTGGGTTTACCTAATTCTCCTGCCGACGAAATAATCATTTGGGCTATGCGCTCAGAGTCGTTCATGGTATAAAACAAACTGTCTGTTTTAGCTTCCAAATCAGGATTATATGCCAAAAAATCATCTAACTTATATTGAGCAGAGATGCTAAGCGGAATTAAACAGATAATTAAGCTTATAATAAAATTGTTTTTCATTGTTTTTTTGATTGAAAAGCTTTTAAATCAAATAATTAAGGCGCAAAAGTATTTACAATTTTCCATTTATTGTAAAGAAATTATTCTATGTTGTCGATTTGTGAAAAAATTAAGATTTTATTCCACTCAATTCAAATAAAAGATCGAAGAAAATGAAATTTCAGACCGGTTCAATCAGTGTGAATAAAGGTTAATTATTAGACTATCTATAAATACTGGTCAATAGATTATAGATATTCGCATAGCTTAATTGTATAAGTAACTAATTCCAAGAAGCAATCGAATAAAAGTTACTCTAAAAGCGTCTAATAAAAACAACAATGAATTGCCGTTTTTTTTACAATTGTAATTTTGAAATTGATTTAAGTTATTCAAGCAACAGAATCCATTTTACTATGAAAAAAAGTACGATTAAAATCCTCTTTCTATCAACAATGGCCTTTCTATTTGTCAATTTCCTCAGTGCTCAACCACCTGGTGGGCCAAGGAAAGGGCCAGGAAATGGACAAAGAGATGGATTTATGATAATTGGACAAGTGGTCGAAGCATCTTCAGGCCAAGCAATTGATTATGCAACTGTTGCCTTGAAAGATCCCAATACAGGCAAAACGATCACTGGAGTAACGACGGAAAATGGTGGGAAATTTAGACTCAAAACAGAAAGCAAAACTGTTTCGGTTGAGATAAGTTTCTTGGGATTTGAATCAATTACTATAAATGACATACAATTTAAAGGACCTGTGGCGGATCTAGGAATAATTAAGCTTGGTGCAGACACAAAAACCTTGGATGAGGTTGTTGTAGCAGCTGAAAAGTCGACCACTGTCTTTAAACTCGATAAAAGAGTTTTCAACGTAGGAACAGATTTGAGTAGTACAGGTGCCAGTGCTTTGGAAGTTCTTAACAATGTCCCTTCAGTCAATGTTGATATTGAGGGAGCAGTAACACTAAGAGGAAGCGGTGGGGTTCAAATTTTGATCAATGGAAAACCATCTGTTTTGGCAGATGAAGCCAGCGGTGCATTGGGAACAATTACCGCAGATATGATTGAAAGTGTAGAAGTGATTACCAACCCATCTGCCAAATACGATGCAGAAGGGACTTCTGGAATTATAAATATTGTGCTCAAAAAAAATGAAAAAAAAGGCTTAAACGGTTCGGTTACTGTTAATACCGGTTTCCCTCACAACCACAGTGTAGGATTAAGTCTAAACAAAAGGACGCAAAAATTCAATCTATTCACTCAGTTAGGAGTCGGTTACCGCGCTGTTGCTTCGGATAGAGAAAATATCAATAGAGATTATAAGAACGGAACGAGTGTTTCCACGGTTGGAGAAGAATCCCGCAATGAAACTTTCTATAATTTCATCTTGGGAACCGATTATTACATCAATCCTCAAAACGTAATTACTTTATCGGGAAATGTTACTTATGAAGTTGAAGATCAACCTTCGCTTACTGAATTTAATTTGAAAGATAGCAATGATAACATTTTAAGGGAATGGAACAGAACAGAAGTAACAGAAGCAACGAATCCAAAAATACAATATGAACTTCAATACAAACGAGATTTTAAAGACAACAAAGACCACCAACTGATTTTTAGTGCAATAGGAAATTACTTTGGTAAGGACCAATCCTCTGAGTTCAATGAATCTCTAATTTCAGGTACGGACAATTTGGTGAATCAAACAACGGAAACAAAGTTTGAAGAAGGCAAATACACCTTTAACCTCGACTATACAAAACCCTTCAAAAAAGTTTGGACGGTTGAGCTGGGAGCTCAATATGTAGACAACCAAGTTAGCAATGATTATACGGTCAGCGATGAAATAGACAACGAATTTGTAGTAAATGAAGGCCTGACCAATTTGTTTGAGTACGATCAAAAAGTATTGGGGGTTTATGGTACAACAGCCTACGAAGGTGCTGTTTGGGGATTAAAATTGGGCTTGAGGGCAGAGAATACCAACTTAAGCACATTGTTGACGAATACCAACGAAAAAAATGAGCAGAATTTTACGAATTTGTTTCCTTCTGTTCACACCTCCTACAAACTATCTGAACGGGTTTCTTTTCAGGCGGGATATTCAAAAAGAATTTACAGGCCCAGACTTTGGGACCTCAATCCATTCTTCAATATTAGGAACAATTTTAGTATCAGAGCTGGTAATCCGAACCTTTTGCCACAGTATACTGATTCCTATGAAATTGGAAGTATTTTCATATTTGACAAAACATCCTTCAATTTAAATGTTTACAATCGTTATACAACCGATGTCATAGAACGAGTTGCCACATTCCAAGACAATGTGAATTTTTTCAGCCCTATAAATGTGGGGACAGAAAATACTACAGGAATAGAGTTCAATTTTAAATACTCACCAGTTAAAAAGATCACATTTAATGGAGAAGCGAATTGGAATTATTTTACACGAAAAGGATCATTCGATGAGCAAGTTTTCGACTTCAGCTCGGATCAATGGTCCTCCAAATTGACTTCCAAATTTAAAGTCAATAAAAAATTCGATTTTGAAGTTACCGGTAGATACCAATCCAAAGTAAAAACCATTCAAGGCAGCAGATCGGCCAACCTTTTTGCCGATTTAGGGATGAGGTATAAAATCATAAAAGGGAAAGGTGTATTCAATTTTTCTATCAGAGATATTTTCGCTTCGAGAATTAGAGAGTCTATTTCTGAATCCGATGATTTCTATATTTACAGTTTTGGTCAAAGAGGCAGGTTTATAACATTAGGATTTAGCTATGGTTTTGGAAAGGGAGAAGCGATGACCTACAGCGGCGGAAGGAGAAGAAGGTAAGGGGTAAATGAGCAAGCAAAAATTTCAATAAAAGGCAAACAGTTTTTTTTTGTAAAATAAATTAAATGAAGTTCAATCAATGCGTTTTGGTTCTCTTAATGGCAAGTCTATTTATGGCCTGCAATTCCAATTCTAAAAACGAAGCTAAATCGGCAAAACCTAAAGCTAAAGCAGAAACTAAAAGTGAAACGAAAACTGAAACGAAAACTAAAAGTGAAACGAAAAGTGGATTGATTCCAGATTCATGGATTGCAAACAGAGTCGAAAAAGCGAAAGCAAGTCTCAACAAATCAGCAGCTGGAAAGTTGGTCTGGCAAGCGATGGAAGCGCATGGTGGGCTCGCCAAATGGTATTCCAACGGTCCGATTAACTTTCAATTTGATTATCAACCCAGAGGAAAAGGTGCGGTAAGAAACACGATACAGCTGATTGACACATGGAGTAACAGAGCAGTACACACAAAACCAGATGATCCCACAGCAAAATTTGGCTGGGATGGAAAAGATGCTTGGGTCACTAAGAAGGACACGGCCTCTTTTGAATTCAATCTCAGATTTTGGGCCCTAACCCCCATCTACTTTTTAGCACAACCTTTCAACTTTGATGGTGCTGGTGTAAAATTGGAAAAACTAGCAGACAAGGAATTGGATGGTGTCACATTCGACGCAGTAAAAATTTCATTCGAAAGTGGAACAGGCGATGCTCCTGATGACTATTACATAAACTATTACGACAAGAAAAGTCATGAACTAAAAGCTTTGAGGTACATAGTTTCTTATCCCAAATATTTTAAAAATGGTGGAAACTCTCCAGAGAAAATCATGACGCTCCATGATTTCACCACTGTTGATGGGATTAGTTTACCGACCTCCTACAAGACTTATATGTTATCCAAAGAGGAAGGCAAAGGAGAATACGTAACAGACATAAAGGTTTCGAAAATTAAATTTGTTCCGCAAGCCAATGACACAAATTTTGAGATTCCCAAAGGGGCGCATATTATAGATGGTTTGTAGAATTAGCTGTAGAGATACCAACAGATCCAATCTA
>CALBCY010000194.1 GCA_937927195.1 uncultured Chitinophagales bacterium | reverse complement strand
TTGTTTGTAATTGGTTTTTGTAATAAAAGCATAGAATGTTCAGAATAATAGTAATAACAATAGTGATGTTGGCTCAGTCTGCATTTTTAAGTGGGCAAGCAGACTCCCTTTGGGCTATTTGGAACAATTCCAATCAACCTGACAGCCTCAGATTAAAGGCTATGCATCAAATAGCAAAAAAGATCACCCTCTTCAAAGCACCAGACAGCGCCTTTATATTGGCCAATAAGCAACTCCTTCTTGCCAGAAATGTAAACAATGCACTCTACATTGGCGAAGCGCTAAATACCCAAGGAGTTTCCTGGGCCATTCGTGGAGATCTTGATAAAGCCTTGGAATTGTTTGAAGAATCTTACAAGGCCTACGAGGACGGTAAACTTAGCTCGAAGATGTCCAGTGCCATATACAATATTGGAAATGTTTATTCCAAAAGTGGAGACAAGGAAAAAGGCTTGGAATATATGCAGCGAAGCTTGAAAATTTCCCTTGAGAACGATAATCCTACCGGAGCCAGCAGGTGTTATCACGGAATTGGTAGATATTTTGAGTCTAATGGTGAGTATGAAATAGCCCTTTCTAATTATGAAAAGAGCCTAAATTTGCTGCGTTCCTTGAAGGATGATAGGGGAGAAGTAACAACATTGATTTCCATTGCCGTAGTGCATAAATTAAGAGGAGATTATATTCAGGCTGTGGAATATTTAGGAACTGCTTTAACAAAGGCTGAAGCAATTGAAGATGAGACGAATGTTTCTTATTGCTTGAATAATCTTGGGAATTTATACATGAGACAAGAGGAACCCGAGAAAGCCCTTTCCAATTACACTAAAGCATTGCAACTTTCAGAAAAGAGCCAAGACAAAGAAGGAATAATGAAATCACTAATGAACCTGGGCAATTGCTTGGATGAAATTGGTCGAAGACAAGAAGCAGTCAAACGATTTAAAGAAAGTCTTGTATTGGCAGAAGAAATTGGAAACAAACAAAGTGCTGCTATTATTTTAAACAATTTGGGCTCTGCCTTAGCCAATGAAGGGAGTGTGCAAGAAGGCTTAGAGGCTTCCCTAAGAGGATTGTCAATCAAAAAAGAAATAGCTTATGAAAAAGGTTTAGGGAGTTCGCATTACGGAATCGGTCGCATTTACACCATTTTAGGTCAATATAGAAAGGCCCTTTTTCACAGTAAGGAAGCCTTGAAACTTGCGCAAGCAAATGGAAACCAAAGTGTCATTCGAGATGCTGCGGAAAATCTTGCAGATATACACGCTCAGTTGGGCAATTATTCCGAAGGTCTTGCCATGCACAAGCTCTTTATATTAACAAAGGACAGTTTGGCCAGGCAAGAGAACCAACGAGCTTTGCTAAGACATGAGTACGAATATGAATACGCAAAACAAGTCCTGACAGATAGTTTGGAATTTGCAAAGAAAGAGGCTGTAAAAGATTTGGAGATCAAAAATCAAGAAGCTGTATTGGCCAAACAAAGAATTGGATTAGGCGCAACTGGAGGAGGTTTGTTACTATTGATGGCATTGGCATTTGCAATTTATTCTGGTAAGAAAAAATCAGATGAATTGCTACTGAATATTTTACCGGCAGAAGTTGCTGAAGAGCTAAAGGAAAAGGGCCAATCAGATGCTCGGCTCATTCAGCAAGTCACGGTAATGTTTACAGATTTCAAGGGTTTTACTGCGCTTAGTGAACAACTAAGTCCTAAAGAACTTGTTCATGATCTTCATGAATGCTTTTCCGCTTTCGATAAAATATGCGAGAAATATGGCATTGAAAAAATAAAGACCATTGGCGATGCTTATATGGCAGCAGGTGGTCTTCCTTCACCTAAAATCACTCACGCGGAGGATGTTACAATGGCCGCATTAGAAATGGCTGAGGTGGTTGAGCTAAGAAAAGCAAGCAAAATTAAAGAAGGCCTTCCTTTCTTTGAAATTAGGGTGGGTATTAATACAGGAGCTGTCGTGGCAGGCATTGTTGGTGTTAAAAAATTCGCCTACGATATTTGGGGGGATACCGTGAACATTGCCAGCAGGATGGAGTCTTCTGGTGATGTTGGGAAGGTAAACATAAGCCAAGCGACATATGAGTTCCTAAAGGAAAAACCTGATTTTAGTTTCAAGTACCGTGGTAAAATTGAAGCCAAAGGCAAAGGAGAAATGGCCATGTATTTTGTTGAACATGACAGGCGAAACGATGGCCATAAATACTAGCTATTCGAATCGAATGGAGGTTGATAAATGTGCTTTCAGTAAAGTAATTTCAAGCTTAATTCATTCCTCAATCAATATCGTAAATTTATTCCCGAATGGATCCATTTTTGATTTTAATACATCCACAAATTCAAATCCGTATTTCATCCAAAATGAAATGATGTTGTCGTGTCTTTCCTGAAGTTTCCCATTGGGGAATAATTTAGATTTGACTCCACGAATTTGATTGGTCTTTATTTCAAACTTTTTCTTTTCCGCTTTCAATATTTTACTCTCCAAGTTGTTGATAGAATTCAATTGCTTGCTCATTTCACCCATGACCGACTTCTCCAGCGAAGCGTCAATTTCAAGCACCTTTCTCTTTATCTGCTCAAAGGTTTCTTGTAAGACTTTTTTCTCTTCTTCAAGACTGAGGTTGGACTCCGTATTGTCTTTCACAAATGCCTTGACCATCAATTCGGTTTCTCCAAATACTTGATCGGCGGAAAGGTTCAAACCATTCATTTTTTTTGCACTTCCTTTATCAATCACCAAAATTGAGTTTCGTAAAATCAACTTTGGAAAAAATACTTCAAAGTGCTCAAAGCTCTTTTTCAATTGCATCCAATAGGCAGTCTCTCCACCACCACCAATATAAGCCAGATTGGGCAAAATACGCTGCTGGTAAATCGGTCTCGACAAAACATTTGTGCTGAATCGAATCGGATTCTTTTCCAATTCTTCTAGAATTTCATTTTCCGTAAAAACAAGTTCAGTATTGTTGATCAAATACTGATCATCTTTATAAATTATTCTATTTCTCGCCTTGCTTTCATCTATATAAAACAAGTTGATCGCGCGTGGCAAGGCTTGCTGATGAAATCCAGCTTCTGAAAGCTCTTTCTCATTTTCAAGCAAGGTTCTATACAAGTTGTGCTTCGTTAATTCGTCAACGATAAATGGCTTGATTTGTTTTTTTAATTCAGCATTTTGTTGATCCAAAATGATTAGCCCATGCTCCCCGAAAATTTCATTGACAAACTGAAAAACTGCTTCGCGATAGGGAATGTCTTTTAAGTAAAACTTAGAATACAATTCAATGATTTTTGCGGCATTTGGATGTTCACCAAGGACAGTTTTTAATTCTTCAATCACCTTGTCTATCCCATCCATCTTAAACAAACCAACGGCCCCTTTTTCATCGCTTTCCCATTCTATTTTCTTTCCATAAAGATTGAAATGATTGACTTCATCAAAATCATGGTCTTCGGTATTGATCCAAAATATAGGAACAAAATTGTTAGCTGGGAAGTCTTTATTCAATTGTTCACAGGCATTGAGGCAGTGGCAAATTTTAATAAAATAGTACAAAGGCCCACTAAACAAATTCAATTGATGTGCCGTCACAAAAGTGAACGTATTGTCTTTTTTTAACAGCTCAAGATTTTCTTTGGTTTTTTTCGATACAGGAATTCCTGCATATTGATCGGCCAAAGTTTTTGAAATTTCCGCTCGATTTATGATGTTGAATTTTTTGCGCTCTGCAATGTATTCCGGAATTTTATCTTTATCGAAAAAGTCGCCAACAAACTGTTTAACGGAATCTTTTTCATCCAAAAAATCTAATATTAGTTTGGAAAAAAAACCAGTGTCTTTGTATGAGATGTGTTGTGATTGCATTTTTATTTTCTGTTTTATTTTATTTGTTGGCAAGTCCGTCTAATTTCCTTCCAATTTCCACAAGCAAAATATTGGTCTTTAGAACAATTTACAGCCGCATCAACAAGGATGTATGAGGAGAACCAGTTCGACGCTTCAATCCCAAAAGCAAATTGCACCAAAAGGCCAAAGGCCGCTCTCACCTCCCGACATATAAAATCTTCTTTTCCTCAAAAAAGTTCTCAGAAAAGACATCTTTAAGATTAAATAACTTTGTTGAATGAACTTCAAGACCTTCTGTCTCAGCCAGGACATCTCCACCTTTCAAGCAGATCCAACCATTTGGAAATTCCTTGTTTCTCTTTTTTGAAATGACCTTTTTACTCAGCTCATGTAGTTTTGGAAACTTTGCAACCGCTCGACAAACCACATAATCATATTTGTCTTCAAGATTTTCAATTCGAATGTGCTGCGCCCTGACATTTTTCAAGCCCAGTTCCCTTTTAATCTCATTGACCACCTTAATTTTTTTGCCAATCGAATCGACCAACATAAATTGGCATTCGGGAAACAAAATGGCTAAGGGAAGACCAGGCAAACCTCCTCCAGTTCCAAAATCGACAATCTTGGAGCTCTTTTTGAAATTCACGAATTTTGCGATTGATAAAGAATGTAAAATGTGGTGGTCGTAAACCATATCAATGTCCTTCCTCGAAATCACATTGATCTTTTCATTCCAATCTTTGTATGCCTCACCTAGCTTAAAAAGTTGTTCCTGTTGTTTCTCAGAAATTTCAGGAAAATATTTATTGATTGTATCCATAGCTGCTGCAAAAATCTTAATAATAGTTGAATTAATGTAGTAATTCCCATTCTATTGCAAGAAAACTTAATATTGGCCTGCTTCCATTAATAAATGTGAAAAAAATGCTAATTTCATGCTCCATCTATTTATGAAAAAAGCTCAATACCAATCATTTTTGAACAAGCTGGTTTCTATTTCATTTACGGATGAAATGGCTGTTTATACTGAGGAAAATCAATGCTCTTACCGTGAATTAAGACAGGAGATTTGCAACATATTTTATTTCTTAAATCAAAGAAAAATAAAGGATACACGGATCGGAATTATTTGCTCCAACAATGTTTGGACACTTGCTGCCATTTGTGCTGTCATGAAATACGGAGCTTCTTTTGTACCAATCATTGCAACAGAGGCGCAGGACCGAAACCAAAACATCATTGATTCAGCTGGATTGAATTTGATTTTATCCAAAGAAGAATGTCCTGCTCATAAGCAAATTCAATTGATAGAAAAACAAAAAGGGGCAGAAAAGTTGATGGAGCAGGATTTACAGCAACGATTGGATCAACCCGAGGCCTATTTGTTGTTCACCTCTGGTTCAAGCGGCCTACCCAAAGGCGTGCCTGTTGCTAAATTCGCATTAATGCATTGCATAGATCACCTTAACAGTGAATTTGGCTTTGTTAAATCTGATAACTTTTTGCAGCCATTTCAATGGACTTTTGATGTGTCTATTTTTTCCTATTTGTGCCCCTTGACAACAGGTGCCTCCTGTTACTTATTGCCCAATAAAAATGGAATGAAATCAATTCAGATATTAAATGTGATTCGCCAGCATGAAATTACAGTTGCTTGTTTGGTGCCTAGCATGATGTCATTGGTGAAAAAGTATTTGGAATCTTGGAATGATCTCGATATGCGATTTTTGTTCTTTGCAGGAGAAGCATTCTTGGATGAGCTGGCAAGGACGGTCCACAAAGCTTTTCCAAAAGCTGAAATTTCAAATTTGTACGGTCCAACTGAAGGAACAATTTTCATCAGCCAATACAATTGGAAACCGCAATCATCTTCTTCCGAAGCCCAAAATGGTGTGGTTCCTATTGGTCAAATATTTCCCAATCACCATTGGGTTTTGTTAAAAGAAGATCGCATTCAAGACGGAGAAAAAAAGGAAGGAGAACTTTGCATTGCTGGTCCACAAATCATCGATCAGTATTTCAATAAAAAGAACGAAGAACAATTTTTAGATTTAGAATTTAATGGAAAAGGGAAAAGGTTTTATAGAACAGGTGATTGGGTGAAAGTTAATGAAAAAGGCAATCTGCTATTTCTTGGAAGATTAGACGAGCAAGTTCAAATTCAAGGGCATCGGGTTGAAATAAAAGAAGTGGAACATCAAATTCAGATGCTCGTTGGAAAAGATTGCGCTGTCATTGTAAATGAAAAAAAAGCAGGTGAAATTTTTTTAACTGCTTTTGTTTTAAATTGTGAAATGAAAGTCGCTGAGATAAAAAAGGCTTTAGCTGTGAAATTGAATTCCTATATGATTCCTCGCGAAATCATCTTTATAGAGCAATTCCCTTTGAATAAAAATGCTAAAATCGATAAAATAGAATTAAAACAAATATGGAACAATCGATAGATGAGATATTGAATGAAATAGAAAAGGTTTTCCGAACAGTTTTTGATGAACCTGACTTGCAAATTTCCAAGAGCATGACAGCAAATGAGGTGGAACTCTGGGATTCTTTAAGCCACATTGAAATGCTGACAGAGGTGGAGTCTGTTTTTGAAATAAACATTCCATTTGAAGAAGTCGTTTCTATGTCGAATGTAGGTGATTTGGCAGCCTACATTTTAAGAAATGGGAAGCAATAAATGTCATTAGTCTCCATTCAATACTTGGCTTTTTTATTGATAGTGGTTTTGATCAACTACTATTCTCCTATCAAATACCGCAATTGGGTATTGTTAATCGCTTCCTTGTTTTTTATTGGTTTTTACAATTTATTTTCTTTAGCATTCGTCTTGCTAATTTCGAGTTTAAGTTTTTTTGCTGGCAAATTCCTTTCCAATAATAAAAGTAAACCAGTTTATTATTTGTCTTGTGCAGTGAATTTATTTTCCCTGTTTTTTCTGAAATACTTTCATTTTGAAAAAGGACTAAATTGGGATGCTGCAAATTTTCAAATTGAAGCAATCGCAATCGCCTTGGGCATTTCATTTTATGCGCTACAAAACATTTCATATTTAATAGAAGTTTACAAAGATCGGATCAAAACAACGGATCATTTTATTGACTTTGTTTTGTTCAATTCTTTCTTTGCCAAAGTAATCAGCGGTCCAATCGAATCGCCCAAAACTTTTCTTCCCGGTTTGAGATCAATCGAAGGACCTGACAGGCATGACTTTAATTATGGACTGCAAAGAATGGGAATCGGTTTCTTAAAAAAAATGGTTTTAAGTGATCGAATAGCTCCAATCGTTGCCAAAACTTTTGATCAGAATCTTCCAATGGAAGGCTTCACCGTTTGGGTAGGAGTTTGCTTGTTTTCAGTCCAATTGTATTTCAATTTTTCAGGCTACACTGACATCGCCATTGGTTCTGCAAGGCTGTTGGGTATAAAATTATCGGAAAATTTTAACTTCCCATTTCGAGCTACTTCCATTAGCGATTTTTGGAGAAGATGGCACATTAGTTTAATGGATTGGCTCAAACTGTATTTGTATTTCCCTGTGGTTTACAATTATAGAAAACACAAAAAATATAGTGTTTTTGGAGGATTAATATTGGTCTTCCTTTTATCTGGTTTCTGGCATGGTCTCGGATTGACCTTCTTTGTTTGGTCGGTCTGCCACATGGTGTATGTGATTGCAGAAAACCTTTTGAAAAAATCGAAATTGTTTAGTCTAAAACGTATTCCTAAAGCGGTAAAAGTCCCCTTTCAAATTTTCTTAACTTTTAATTTGTTTTGCTTTAGTGAGTTGTTTTTTCGATCTAAAAACATTTCACAGTCCTTAGACTTATTGGACAAGTTATTTGTCTTCCCATTCTTTCCTTCGAATTGGCTAAACGATTTTTGGGCTTTATTGATCGGAGGTGGAACCCAAGAAGATTTGTTCAATATCTATATAACTTTTTCTTTGGTTGTCTGTTTTCTTTTATTCGAAAAGAAAATTTTCTTTGCTGCTGTTTCTGAAAGATTTAACTACCTTCTTTGGTTATTAATTTTAGCAATAATATTCATTTTTGGTATCTTTCATTCAGGTGAGCAGTTTATTTATTTACAGTTTTAGCATTGATCCATTTTGTGAACATGGAATTATTTAAACCCAACAATTGAATTTTAAAAAAGCCATATTGTTTATTGTCCTTTTGATTGCAGTCCTATTCGGATTGGAAAAGCTCTATGATTTTTTACTCCTTCAAAATAAAAACATCAAAAGCTCTCACGTTCTAAATGGTGAAATTGAAGCCGACTTATTAATTTGCGGCCCTTGCGAGCCTTTATGGATGGTTGACCCGAATCAATTGGATCGGATTACCAATCTGAATTCCTATAATTTGGCGCTTAGACATTCCAATTTTGCCGACAACTATTTGCACTTGCACTTGTATTTGAAAAACAATCCTGCTCCTGATTACATTTTACTTTATGTAACACCAGAGTCAATGGATGAAAGATACAATACTTTCAATACTTATCGCTTCGCTCATTTGCTAGAGGATCCGCTTGTCAAATCAGTCGTACTGGATTTTGATCCGGGTTATATGAAATGGTCGAAGATTCCATTCATGAAATACGCCTACTATAATACTTTCATTAATTTCAAAGCAGTCCAGGGATTCAAGCATTTCATAACCGATAAAGCACAGCCAAAATCACCAAATGGATTCCAAGCTCCCGTGGTGCAAGATTGGCATTATCAATTGGATGAATTCATCGATCTTTATCCGCAAAAAGTTGAATTCCAATGGAGCAAAAGAAGAGCGAAGTATTTAAAGAAGTTTATGAAATTGGCCAAGTCCAAATCAATTCAATTGATCTTCTATGAATCCCCGGTTTTTCATCCTGATAAGATTCGACAGGATAATCGGGATGAAATTATTGACAGTTTAGAAATGATTGCTAAACAGGGAAACATTCCCATTTGGCTTTTTGATCAAATGGAAATGTCCAAAGACAGTGCAAACTTCTTTTCTACATTGAATACAAGCATCCAAGGATCCGAAATTTTTGTGGACACGCTAGGACTTTATTTCAAGGAAAATGCAATTTTTTCTTTGGATTGAGGAAACTTTCACTATGATAAAATTACTTGTAAATCGCATTGTTTTTTTCAAATATGACATTGTTTCTTGGAATGCTTAAGATTCATTATATTTACTAGTTAGCTAAACTGAATTTTCCATTGATTTATATTCGAAGGGGGATTCCAACAAACCTAAACAAGCACCGAAGCAATGAGTGAGAAAGCGTCCACCTTAAAAAAACAAAAGCCAGCATTGTCCTGGTGGCAAATCTTCAATATGAGTTTTGGATTTTTTGGAATCCAAATGGGATTTGCCTTACAATTGGCCAATACTTCGAGAATATTTCAAACTTTGAGCGCAGCAGTTTCGGACCTACCAATTTATTGGTTGGCTGGCCCTGTTACCGGTTTGATCATTCAACCAATTATTGGTTACATGAGTGATAGAACCTGGCATTCCACCTTCGGAAGACGAAGGCCTTACTTTTTTGTAGGTGCCTTGTTAGCCACACTCTGCTTGTTCATCATGCCCAATTCTTCCTCTCTTTGGATAGCAATTGGAATGTTATGGATTATGGATTCATCTTTCAATGTGGCCATGGAACCATTCAGAGCCTATGTCGGCGATCGACTTCCAAATAAACAATTGACTACTGGATTTGCCATGCAAAGCTTTCTTATTGGTGTAGGGGCTGTATTGGCTTCTTTTCTACCATACATTTTGACAAATTATTTTGGCGTAGCCAATACTGCTCCTGAGGGAGTTATTCCGCCTTCTGTTAAATGGGCCTTTTACATTGGTGGCGTCGGTTTTTTAATTGCGGTGCTCTATACAGTTTTTACATCTAAGGAATACAGTCCTGAAGAAATGGCATCCTTTGCAGATAATTCAGAAAAAGAAGCAATTGAAGATCCCTTAATATCTGACCAGGATTATATTTCAAATGGGACAAAACACAAAACCGTAGGTGCAATACTTTTGTTATTAGGGGCAGTTTTTGCTTTTGTGATTAACTCGATGGAATTGCAAAGAGATCTTTATGTTTTGGGAGGTATTTTTATTTTTGTAGGATTGTTATTATTGATTTCTGGTTTTATACAAGGCAATGGAAAAAGCGATTCAGTTTTAGTAACAATTACAAACGATTTGCAATTTATGCCTGCTACGATGAAGCAACTTTCGGCTGTACAATTCTTTAGTTGGTTTGGACTTTTTGCCATGTGGATTTATTCTACTCCAGCTGTAACAGAATACATCTTCGGCTCAACTGATCCGCAATCTGCCTTGTACAATGAAGGAGCTGATTGGGTGGGGGTTTGTTTTGGGGTTTACAATGCGGTTCCAATTTTCATTGCTTTCCTATTACCTGTGATAGCACAAAAAATTAGTAGAAAAAAAACGCACATGTTGGCCTTGTTTGCAGGGGGTCTTGGATTGATTTCCATTTCATTAATAAGCAGCCCAAAAATGATGCTCTTGTCTATGATCGGAGTGGGAATAGCCTGGACAAGTATTTTATCAATGCCTTATGCCATGCTGACCAATTCATTAAAGCCGAGTAAAATGGGTTACTACATGGGTGTCTTTAATTTTTTCATTGTTCTCCCTCAAATTGTCGCTGCATCTATCCTTGCTTTTATGTTGGATAAAATTTTTGGAGGAGCCTCTATTTATGCTTTGGTGATTGGAGGAGCGTCCATGATTTTCGCCGGAATTTTATGTTTGTTTGTTGAGGACAAAGAAGAATATTTGGAGGGTGAATAAAAAAATAATGCTTGTTTTTCTATCAATAGATTTCAGTCATGGTTAGAAAAAACATAAAATCTATTGTTTCATTCTATTTGAAAATAATAGTTATTTGGGTCTTTGCATGGCTTATGTTCTATGTTTTTAGACATTGGGGCGTTGACGATTTTCCGTATATAGAATTGATATTTGCGCCGAATCGGTTCATGCACATTTCCATCCACATTGGCCTTGGAATTGTAACAGGCCTCTTTTATGCTAGCTTAGAATTGGTCTTGGATCGTTCTTTAATTCAGAGGCGGTCTTATGGGCAATTGATCCTTATCAAGATGGTCCTTTATTTGATCATTATTCATGTGCTTCTTGTATTTACAGTAGTAGCCTACAATGTTTGGATGATTGGTAGAATAAATTGGTTAGAGGTTACACAATGGTGTTCTAGTGTTACCTTTTTAACAGGAATAATACATTTCCTTTTGGTAAGTATACTGATTTCTATTTTTAAGCAAATTAATTATAAATTTGGACCGGGGATTTTTTGGAACATGTTGAAAGGAAAATATCACCAGCCAAGAGAAGAAGAACGTATATTTATGTTCTTAGATTTAAAATCGTCAACCACCATTGCTGAAAACCTCGGGCACATTCGTTTCAGCAAATTGATTCAGGATTGCTTCTACGATTTGACTGACATTGTTTTGTTTCATGAAGCAGAAATTTATCAATATGTTGGAGATGAAGTAATTCTAAGTTGGAAAACGGAAAAGGGTTTAAAAAACAATAGTTGTCTTGCTTTTTATTTTGATTTCATGGAAAAGTTGAATAAAAAAAAGGGCTATTACGAATCGGAATACAAGCTTCAGCCTTTTTTTAAAGCTGGAATACATTTGGGGAAAGTGACAGTTGCTGAGGTAGGAGTGATTAAAAAAGACATTGCTTATTTAGGAGATGTCCTCAATACTACTGCAAGAATTCAAGGCCGTTGTAATGCTCTAAATCAAGCTGTTCTTATTTCAAGAGAACTGAAAAACAAAATCAAATTCAATGGACAATTTATTGCCAATGAAGTGGCTGTTGAATTGTTAAAAGGCAAGCAAAAAGAGGTGGCAATTTTTGGAATTGAAAAAGCCGTTGTTGATTGATTCCTGACTGATTGATAACTGATTCCTAACTGAATTTTAACTGATTCTTAATTTGAAATTTTATGATCAAACCATTCAAAAAAATATCGTGGATAATCACTTTGTTGTTTTCTATCTATGTTTTGATATTGGTTTATCCAAATCCACTCTTCGCTCACAAGCATGAGTTCAAGCAGTTTACAGTTCATTCGGACCAGGAAATTCCTAATGAAATAGAGCAGGTCTTAGATCTGGTTACTTATAAAATATCGCAATCTGAATTATACAATCAAGACCTTAAATTCAATATATTTGTTTGCAATGACAATTGGCGCTTCAAATTTCTAACCAGGAATCCCAATGCCGCTGGTTTGGTTCATTTTGTCCTTTCGAGGAATGTGTTTGTTAGGTCCTGTGATATAGTCAATGATAAAATTATCCCACCAGATACTTGGAAATTCGGAACTGAGGATCGAAGCATGAATTGGCTCTTGAGCCATGAATTGACACACAGCATGCAATCGTATCACGATCGTTTTATGGTTTTTAAAACAAGCGTTCCCATCATTGAAGGATATGCCGATTATATCGGAAAATTTGATACCTTCGACTTTCTAAAGTATCAAAAGGATTTTAGAGAGAATCATGTTGAAATGGATCCGGCCAATGGATTGTATAAAAAGTATCATTTATTTGTTGCTGATTTTATCGATAACAAAGGATATAGCTTTTTGAAATTAGTAGAAGAATCTCCCGATTTGAATTTGATTGAGGAATTGAGAAAAAATTAAATGGATAAAATTTGTAACATTAAGCACATAGTCGAACACTGTAACCCAATGTTTCAATGAAAAATATTGACCAAATGAAAAATCTACTTAGCTTGTTTATTATCTTGTTTTCTTTAAGCCTTTTTGCCCAAACCAACGGTTCACAAGGAAGGCATTATTGTCAACACTGGAAAGCAGATCAACATCAAAATGCAAGCAGTGATTTCAGAGAAGCTTCGGCTGATAACTCCAGAAGCGATACCATTGACATCATTAATTATAAAATTGATTTGGAGGTCGTCAATATGCCGACCGATTCAATCAAAGGTTCTTGCCTGATAGATTTCAATGTCTTGATAGAAACAGATCACATTAATTTGGACTTACAGACCTTGGATCCTTGGCAAATATTTTGGGATGGAATCAATGTTGATTTTACCTATGAAAGTCCAAATCTACGAGTCAATTTTCCAGCAAATGTTTTGCCAGGAGAGAATCATCAAGTTCAAGTTTTCTATGAAGGTGAGCCTCAAAATTCAACTTGGGGAGGCTTTTACATGAACAACCAAGAAGCCTTTAATATCGGTGTAGGAATTGGTGTGGATCCACCCAATTACGGGAGAGCTTGGTTTCCCTGCTTCGACAATTTTGTGGAACGTTCAACCTATCAATATAATATTACAACAGATCCAGATTTCAAGGCTTTTTGTGGTGGCTTGTTAGTTGATATCAGTGACAATGAGGATGGAACCATGACCTGGTTCTGGGAATTAAGCCAGGAAATACCAACCTATCTTTCATCTATGGCGGTTGGACAGTATACTGCCTATGAATTTATTCATGAAGGAATGAACAATGATATTCCAGTAATGATTGCAGGAAATGCCAGTGATCAACCAAAACTTGAAGAGGCTTTTATACATTTACCGGATGCGATAGATTGTTATGAAAGTTCATTTGGGCCATACTTGTGGGACAGAGTTGGATATTCAATCGTAGCATTCAATGGTGGGGCAATGGAACATGCTTGCAACATTGCCTATCCTCGCTTTGCAATCAACAGTCCACAAACCTACGAGTCATTAATGGCCCATGAATTATCACATCATTGGTGGGGCGATTTGGTTACTTGTGAAACTGCCTCCGATATGTGGATCAACGAAGGTTGGGCTTCTTATTGTGAAAGATTATTCTTTGAAAGCGTTTACGGTCAGCAGAGATACAAGGATGAAATAAGAGCCAATCATGCTTCTGTTTTATTGTACAATACCATCAGTGAAGGTGGAAATTACCCTATTTCACCGATCCCCTTTGACGCAACTTACAGTGGAACAATTTACAACAAAGGAGCGGACATGGTTCACAATTTGAGAGGCTATATGCAAGATTCCTTGTTTTTCAATTGTACAACTGCCTTTCTCGATGAATTTAAATTTCAAGCAGTCAACAGCTATACTTTTAGCGATTTTTTAAGCAATTGCAGTGGAATGGACATGAGCCATTATTTTGATGATTGGATTTTTGAAACAGGTTACAACCACTTTTCCATTGATTCTGTTTTCACAGTTGATCAAGACAGTCTAGGCATCGGAACCTTCAGAGTTGCTGTTAGACAAAGATTGCAAGAAAGAGAGAATTACAGCGACAATGCTCCTATTGATCTTACCTTTTTTGATAGTGAAATGAATCAAACAACACGCAGAGTTTTTGCGAGTGGTGGAGGAAGCCTATTTCCCTTCGATCTCGACTTTGAACCTGTGCATGTCTCTCTTGACTTAGAAGAAAAGATCAGCGACGCCACGATTGACGAATACAAGTGGATCTCAGAAACGGGAAATTACACCTTCAGCAATACCGTTTCTTCTTTGACGGTTAATGAAATTTCGGACAGCGTCATGGTGCGAGTCGTTTACAATGCCGTAATGCCCGACAGAATGGAAACACCGATATTGGACTTGGTGCTGGCAGAGCAACATTACTGGAAGGTTGAAATACTTGAAGGCGGCCCGGATGCCTCTCTCGATGCCAGTTTAAGATTAAATTACAATGGGAAAGTAACCACAGCTGGTGGATATTGGGACACCGATTTGTTTTCCATCCCAGAAGAAGACAGCCTCTATTTATTGTATCGTCCAGGGCCAGGCAACGATTGGCAGATTGTGGAAGATGTTTTGTTCAATCCACAGAATATTTTGTTCGATAGAGTGGGTTATTTCAATGTCAATCAAGTTCAAGCGGGAGAATATGCTTTTGCAATGAATGATGTTGACAGAACAGACACATTGGAAACCGTTCAAGTCGATTATCAATTGATCTACAGTCTGGATACGATGGTTGTGGATACGATAGTCGTCGATACGATGAACATGGACACAACTGGTATGTCTTTGTTTGAAATAGAAGCTGAGCAATTAAAACTGTTCCCCAATCCAACAAGTGGTTTTGTGACTTTCTCGCTTCCGTTAAATACTAAAATAGAATACCTTGAAGTCATCAACAGCGCAGGAGAAATTTTACTTATAAAGAAAAACCTGAATGCCAACAATCTGGACTTAAGTCATTTGAAAGAAGGTTTGTATTTTGTGAAATTGGTAACAGACTCTGGTGAGAAAATTGAGCGCAAAATAATCATCGCCCGTTAATAAAAGCTATGTGATCTATGTTTCTATGTGTTTAAAAAATAAATTGAACCACATAGGACATATAGGACACATAGAATAAAAACTATGTGCTCTATGTGTACTATGTGGTTCAGGTTTACATACCACAAGTATCCATTTCAATATTTTTTAAACACATAGAAACATAGGGTAAATCAAAACACCGCCCTCAACTCAACCCTTCCAACATGACTGGCAGGTACATCTTGACTCTTTTTTCCATTGTATTGAAGAACCAGCTGAATGTTTTTCATCAACTGACTTTCTAAGCTCAAAGCCCATACCCAGTTTTGGCCAGGATTCAAACCTTGCAAGATTTGGAAGGCAGCAGGATTGTTGGTCGAATAAGGCATTTTGTCGGAATCTTCAAAACGAATATTGACAAAGGAAAGCCTTCCGTTCAAAGTAGATTTCATAACGACATTCCATCGGCCTTCAAGGTTCAAACTTCTTTCAAGGGCTTCTCGGTCCATCAAGGAATTCAATCGGTCAATGTGTCGCCGCTCTAAATAATCGAGGGAAAGCCGATATTTTATGCCATTCTGAAAAGTCAATTTCGGCTGCACCAACCAATAATCAATTTGATAATCACGATCCTTGAAAGCTTGAGAACTGTTGTTTATGAAACCAGTTTCACCATTTACATTGGCCAACCATTTTTCAGCAACTTTAAATCGGACCTTGCTGCCCCAAGTGTTTTTTTGTCGACCGTCCGTTCCGTTTACCAAGAGAATTTTATTGGTGAGACTATTGAAATATATTTCAGCATTAAAATTGGGATTGCCTTGCCGGAAAAACAATGCATTTCTAATTCCTGAATTTGCGGAAACCAGAACGGAATCATTTTCATAAAATGGATTGTACAAATTCCAAGCATCTCCTCCAAGAAATTGCTTGTCCAATTGCCACAAAGACTGGAAAGAGAAAAGGCTCAAAGCTTTCTTGATTCCTTTTTGATTAAACCACAAGGCTTTTGGACTCAAGTTCAAACTTTGATTGAAACGGACTTTCGATGTTTTGGAATATTCATTGGCAGGAACCACCACTCGAATAAATCTGACCGAATCTTCCAAGTTGTTAATTGTTGCCAACTCAAATTCATTGTTCTCTTGTATGCCATTCCCATTGTTGTCAATCCAGACATAATCACCCAGATTGGCCTGCACTGGCGTGTACAAATAATCAACCTTCTGCTGCTGCCCGGAACTAATTTCATAAGAAGTAGAAGAACGCACAAAACCTTTCCATGCTGCCCAGTTGTATTCAATCAATCCCAAAAATGTTTGATCGTCCTCTAGGTTTTGTTCGACATTTTCATCAACATTGAGGTTTCGATAAGTTAAATTCCAAAGCAATTGACTCTTTGGGTTTTTACTCAAAGCTCCTCTGAAATTTACAATGTCTGCCTCAGTCGACTGATCGAATTCTTTACCAGCAGCTTTGTAATCATATCTTTTCTGATAAGAAATGTAAAACGAATTGTCCGAAGATTCTGGGTTTCTGATGAATATTTCATTCTCTATAAAATTGAAACTTTGACTCGACAAATCATCGCTTCCAAGTGGATTTATTTTGTTGTTTTCTTGTAAGTATTTCACGCCCAATGACCAGTCTTTTAATGCGGCAAATTTTTTGGAAACGATAAAGTTGGGCCTAATGAATTTGCTTTGATCCTCATTAGATTCGCTGCTTAGAAAGTCTACCTGAGCGTTCACTAAAAAACCTTTGCTGTTGATGTTGGAAAAAACTCGATTTCTAAAGCCATCGTAATTGTTCTTTTGTTTAAACCAACCCGCCTCATATCCCAATTCTCCCAAGGATTTCCGCTTAATCGAAAATCCTGCTTTTGCAATCTGTTCTTCAAAGAAATTGGTTTGTGCTAAGGTCGATTTTACATTCCAATCTCTGGTGAATTCTATGCTTCGGTAATCTTCCAAAAATCGAAAAGAAGATTGTCTGAATTCGTAATTGGCATTGGTAGAGAGACTCCATGTTTCATTTTCATCTAAATGCCGATCATGGTCCAAATAAATATTTAAAGCCAAGCCCAAATTGTCCTCATCGTCAATGTTGGAGAAGGTGTTCAAATCATTACTGCTCATAGAAACCTCCGCCCCAATAACAGTATTGTCTTTTATTTTTCTTTCAGCACCCAAACTCAGCATTTGCTTTTTGACTGGAGGAACCAACTCTATTACAGGTTCATATCTTCCCTGTGGCAATCCTGAATCCAGACTGGGAGCAACCCACTCAAAGACACGTCCATTGGCGGTGCTTTCAGCCAATTTGTAATTGCCATTTCCAAGCCCAAGGTCCGAAAAGCTCAGTGTAAAAAATGCCCTTTCGGGATCATTTGAATAGGCAAAAATTGTATCCGCCTGTCCATTGATAATTGTATCGATCAATTCATAAGAAATTCGGTCAACCAAATATCCTGTTTGATTGATCCCTTTTTGAAAGACTCCATCAGGGGCATCTCCTTGATTGCTTAAAAATGTTTTTTGCTGATCACTCAGTTCCTGTAGACCCGATTGGTTTTTTGCATCTTGTTCGGTATAGACATTAAAATTAACAGACCATTTTTCATCATTGTAATTAGTCTGGCCATGCACCATCGATCGCAAATAGTTTCTTTGCGAATATTCAAACTCAATGACAATCCTGCGGTCTTTGGTGATCAATTGATTGGGAGTGAAAAAGACTTCCCCCAAGTTGTAATCAATTATGTAATCATTGGTGATCCCCCTGGTCAACAACCTTCCATCGACATAAACTCTTTCAGTGCCGGAAAGGACAATGATAAAATTTTCACCATTATTCCCTTGCAATTTGTAGGGCCCTTGGTTGCCCTCTTCTCCGGGAATGCTCATTCTTCTGTAACGTCCCCTGGCAATTGCTCCATTTATTGAGCTTTCAATTTCACCATTCCCCAAATCAGAAACATTGGTAAAACTGATACCTTGTAACTTTTTGTTGAAATTCATGAAATAGGATTCGGGTCTTAATAATTGATAATCTCCAACAATCAATTTGTTTCGATCCTTCTTTAGTTGAATGAAAATTTTATCAAACTCCTGAAGCTGTTGAGTATTTCCTTGAGTTTGAAAAGGCAAATTGTTATCCGAAATAGAGCCCAATACCTCCACGTCCTTTCCAAGCAATCCGCCAAACTGAAGATTAAAAGCTGAGTTCACGGAAAGATCCTGTCGATTACCTATTGAAATACCCCTGGAAAAACTTCCATTGTAATCGATTCCTTCCACCTCAAAGACTGATTCAGGATTGGATTTTACTTTGTATTCGTAAAATGGCTTTTCTTCGCCTTTTAGATTCCTGTCAAACGATTTATGGGAATATTGAGCCGATAAATTAAACGGAAACACCCTGTATTGGATCAAAAGAGAATCCGCTTCTACTTGTTTCTGCCAAATCAATAGAGATTGAGGGTAATTGATTTCATAAAAGGAAGAATCTAAGATCCCTTCACTTTCCCCATTTTCATTGCCTTTGGTAAATATTTGAAGAGAAGAAGGAACAATACTCAAGGTATCCAGCTTTAAACTGTCCGTTTGGCTACTGATTGTTTTAGAACGGAACAAAACTTTTTCAGGTTCAGCACTTTGTCCAAACAATGCAAGTGTCTTGGCCGTAATTAAAACGAAGATTAGGTATGTTTTATATTGTAGCAATAGTCCCTTTGATGTATATTTGTCTTTATATTAAGCCAGCTAAGTATCAATTAATAATGAAGCCGCAATGTTATGGGCCATTATGGTATTGATATCAAAGAATTAGATACTGTTATTTAGTCTAATTCGATCTTTTTCTCAATTTTATAGTTTTTCAGATAGATCAGTTTATGTCCAAAAGAAGTTTAACGTTAAAATATAGCCCTTCCATATTAAGAATGTGTTTCTTTTTTGCATTTGTCTGCTTCTTATCCAATACAGGCAATGCGATCTATGCGCAAAGCGATTGTAATTCAGATCAGTCTGAGGTCGTAATCATCTATCATACAGACTCTTATCCTGAAGAAACCTTCTATTCTTTTTCTTATGAAGGAGGAGAACTGATCCATGATATTGATTTCAGCCAAGACACATTTTATAATTTGAACTTATTCTCAGATTATTACAATGATACAACCTTCTTTGAAATTTTAACACCAGAATTGGTCGTTTCAGATGTAAAAAGAGGGACTTATTGGTATGACACAATTTGTGTCCATCAAGACAGCTGCATTGTTTTCAATATAACAGATGCTTTCAATGATGGAATTTGTTGTTCACATGGCTATGGGAGTTATGAAATATACTACAATGGCGACTTGGCCAGATCTGGTGGAGACTTTTTCGACACGGAGACTTTAATCTTTGGATGTGGTGAAGGTTCTGATTGTTCCAGTGCCATTGAAATACAACCTGGTTTTTTCACGACACCCTTAATGGATGCTTGGTATAAATTTGTTCCTGATTCCTCAGGATTGTATGAATTGTCTACTTGCTTTGATGAAAACTTTTGCGATACTAAAATTTGGGTTTACGACGATTGTGAAGGGCTAGATTTCGATGAAAATGTTACCAGTTCCATTGCTTTTAGTTATGGTGGTTGTGCTGAAAACGATTTGCTGGCTTATCATACTGTAGGCTTAACTGCTGGTGAAATTTATTACATCAGAATAGGCGATGTTTCCAACTCTTGTGGTGATTTACCTGTCATTTGGGAATTGGAATTCTTAGGTCCAGTACAAGGTTGTTTGGATCCATTGGCTTGCAACTACAATGCTTATGCCTCGCTTGCTGGCGATTGTTTGTATCCAGGCGATCCCAACTGTCCCGCTGGGCCAGATTTGACGGTTCATCAAGGCATTTTACAGGGAAGCATATTTATAGCTGCTGAAGATTCCACTGTTATGAATGACATCGAATGTCTTCGAGAAGAATTGTGCATCAGTGGTTATGGAACGAGACAACTCTTAAAATTTGATACGAGAATAGACAACATTGGTGATGTCGATTTTTATATAGGTAAAACACCTCCAAAAGATGGAGAAATCGCGCCACCTTGGGAATTAGCCGAGTGCCACAATCATGTTCATTTCAGCGGATTTGCTGAATACCTATTGTTTGATTCAGATGGGAATCCGATGGAGAGTGTAGGCTTTAAAGCTGGATTTTGCATAGAGGACTCTAATTGCAACCCTGCTGGAACTGCAAAGTTCAATTGCGGAGACCAAGGTATTTCGGCCCATTGCTGGGACGTTTACCCTGCCTACAACGGAGACAGTCAATGGGATTGTCAATGGCTGGATGTTACGGATGTGCCTGATGGAATATACACCTTGGTTGTCCGTGTTAATTGGGATAAATTGCCAGATGGAACGGGGAAAGTAGAAACCAATTACTTCAACAATTGGGCGCAAGTTTGTGTAGCATTGACCACCAACGATGAAGGGAATTTTGATGTGGAAGTCGTCACGGAATGTGATCCATATGAAGATTGTAATGGTGAAATTTATGGACCTGCAGTTTTGGATTGTAAAGGTGATTGTGGAGGATCTGCCATAAAGGGAGACATCAATGAAGATTTAGTTTTAGATGCTGCTGATGTTGCAAATTATGTCAATGCTATTTTTACAGAAACTGAATCCAGTTCATGCTTAGATCTAAACTTAGATGAGCGTTTGTCTATTTCCGATATCGTTTTATTGAATGCTTGTGTATTGCAAATTGATTCGACCTTGTTAACAGACGATGATTTTTGTTCTTTGCCTTTTGCTTTTGACAATATTTTTGATACCCTTAAATATTCTATCGGAACCATAGCGGAAGATTCAGCCTTCTTCGAACTGGATTTACAAATCTCAGAAAACGGACTTTTAGGTTTACAAATTGACATGGGTGAAATTGATTTTCTTGAAATTGAATACTTGGGAGTATACAATTTAGAATTGCATGAACAAGATGGGACAATATTGTTATGGACAAGCGATCATGAAATCATGACAAAAACCAACGATCCAGAACCTTTCTTGAGATTTCATTTTGACAACAGCATGGCTCCAGAAAGTATCTGTTTAGGTCCAGAATTTGAGGCCATGAATGGCTTAAGAGAAAATTCCCAAGTTCAAGCGATGGTCAATTGTAAAGACCTATTAGAGCCTTTTCAAGATTGCAATGGAGTCTTTTACGGTTCAGCTGTTTTAGATTGCAATGGAGTTTGTGGAGGGACTGCACTCACTGGTGATTTTAATTTAGATTTGAATCTGAATGAAATGGACATTTCTGCTTATTCATCA
Organism: uncultured Chitinophagales bacterium; assembly: GCA_937927195.1. Classification (GTDB taxonomy): domain Bacteria; phylum Bacteroidota; class Bacteroidia; order Chitinophagales; family UBA2359; genus JAHDGP01. The sequence goes on along the minus strand of CALBCY010000194.1, from coordinate 6,331 downwards.
GCTATATTCAATCAAGATACTTTCAGTTCTTGCCTTGATCTAAACAACGATAACAAGCTCTCCGTTTCTGATGTTGTTTTATTAAATGCGTGTATTTTACAAACGGAAAACCTAATCAGCAACGAAACAAACTTATGTGAATTACCAATAGAAACAGCTCTTATCAATGATACATTGATTTATTCTTTGGGTGAAATTTCTGCCAATGAGGGATATTTCGAGTTAGACATTCAAACCAATCAAAACGGTTTCCAAGGACTTCAAATCGACATGGGTGGATTGGACTTTATTGAACCTGAGTTATTGGTAGCCGGTGAAATTGAAATGGAAGTTCAAGGCAATCTATTATTGATTTGGTCAAAAGATTTCACGCCTATAAGCAGCAACAATTTATTAGTGCCTTTCTTGAAATTTCAATTTGACGCTTCCAATGTTCCTGGCGGTATTTGCCTCGATTCAAACATTGAAGCAATCAATACACAGCGTGAAATGATGCAAGTCAAACAATTGAAACAATGTGCTGATGTCCATTTCACTGGGCTTGATAATTTTACTGAAAACCAAATAAAAGTATTCCCAAATCCGGTCAGAGATTACAGCTATTTCACTTGGAATGAGCAAACAAGCTATCCAATCAATTTAAGCATTCATGATGCCAAAGGCGCTTTGTTGGAACAGTATGAAATTACTGATGGAACAAGCTTCAAATGGAGTAGGGGAGATTTAGCCAATGGTGTTTACTTCTATCGACTGACAGGCAAAGAATTGGATCAAGTAGGCAAGTTGATTGTGCTTTAGAGCTAGAATCATAAACCCTATCAAATTGTACATGTTTACTTGCGATGCGCAGTTCTACACACACACACACATACAAACCAAGCGTCATTTCAGAATTTTCGCTACTCAATATTGTGATTAAAAAAGAAGTTTAAAGCGAAAATATCCGGAATCCCACAGCCTGCAAGGTAAGCTGCGAATAATCTACAATGTTTTACAAATAGACAGACAGACCAATGAATCACCAATAAGCACAACCTGCAAGGTAGGACGACTCGATATTAAAAGAGAAACTGAAACCTACCAACATCAAAGCCGAATAAATATTAGAAATTAAACTTATATCCAATTCCCTTTATCGTCTTAATGTAATGATTTCCAATTTTTTCACGGATTTTACGGATGTGAACATCTATTGTTCTTTCTCCTACAAGGAGTCCGGAGCCCCAGACCTGGCTAAATATTTCATCTCTGGTAAAGACCTTACCTGGTCTCGATGAAAGGAGTAATAATAATTCGTATTCTTTCTTTGCCAAAGTAACTTCTCGTTCTCCGACAGTAATGACAATCTTTTCGGTATCAATGCTCAAGTCCCCAAATACAAGAACAGGAGTGGTTTCCTTAGAGGTTCTTCTCCTGAGAAGGGCATGCAATCGGCTGATTAATACTCTTGGCCTGATTGGTTTAGTGATGTAATCATCGCCACCAACATCGAATCCAGCTATTTCACTGTAATCTTCGTTTCTAGCAGTCAAAAACACTATGACTGTTTCATTGAATTCGGGTTTCTCCCTGAGGAGTCTACAGACCTCAATTCCATCCATTTCAGGCATCATAATGTCCAATATAATGAGATCGGGCTTGAAATCTGTTGCAATCTCAACAGCAGATTTGCCATTGTCAGCCGTTCTAACCTCAAAACCTTCCTTTTCCAGATTGTATTGAATGAACTCCAATATATCTGGCTCATCATCAACTGTTAGTATTTTAAGTTTATCAGCCATTTTTCATTAGTAATTAATAATGAACAAATAAAAGGAAAGAAATTCAAACTGCCTAAATTCTAGTGTTATATGTTTGTGAGGAAATTATTATTTTTAATTCTACGACACTTATTCTGTCATATGAAAGCTTATCTGGCTTGAAAAAGATTAACTTTGTTCAACAATTGCAAGGAAATTTCATGAAAGAAGTATTAATAAAAAATATCAAAGAATTGGTCCAAGTTGAAGAACAGGCCAAACATGTTGTTGCTGGATCCGAAATGGCGAAACTACCAAGTATAAAGTCAGCCTTTTTGTTGATGAAAGATGGTAAAATTGCTGATTTTGGAGAAATGAAAGACTGTCCTGACATAGGTGCCGATTCCTCCTCACAAACCATCGATGCGACTGGTAAAATGGTTTTCCCTTCTTGGTGCGATTCACATACCCATATTGTCTACGCAGGAAGCCGTGAAGGCGAGTTTGTTGACAGAATCAAAGGTATGTCTTATGAAGATATTGCTAAAAAAGGGGGAGGAATTCTAAATTCAGCCAGAAGATTGCAAGAAACATCAGAGGATGATTTGTTTGAACAGGCTTTGGGAAGACTAAAAGAAGTCGTATCTTACGGGACAGGCGCTATAGAAATAAAAAGCGGCTATGGCCTTACTTTTGATGCAGAGGTCAAAATGCTCAAAGTCATTCAAAGACTTAAAGAAGTTTCCCCAATAAAGATCAGATCTACCTTTCTCGGAGCACATGCAATTCCCCTTAAATATAAAGATGATAGACAAGGGTACATCGATTTGATTATCAATGAAATGCTACCCTTCATCTCAAGTAATGAATTAGCCGAATATTGTGATGTTTTTTGTGAAGAAGGATTTTATACACCCAAAGAAACGGAAGCCATTTTAAATGCTTCTATAGATTTAGGCCTGATTCCAAAGCTACATGCCAACCAATTGACCAATTCAGGTGCTGTTCAAGTTGGGGTGGCCAAAGGGGCTATTTCTGTGGATCATCTTGAATTTGTAGAGGAGGCCGAAATAAATGCATTGCTAAATTCTGAAACAATGCCGACCTTGTTGCCAAGTGCCGCCTTTTTTATTAATTTGCCATTTGCTCCTGCTAGAAAAATGATTGATGCAGGCTTGCCGGTTGCTTTGGCAACGGACTACAATCCAGGCTCAACACCAAGTGGTAGATTTCCATTTGTTATAAGTTTGGCTTGTATTAAAATGAAAATGACACCTGAAGAGGCCATCAATGCTGCCACCATTAATTCAGCCTATGCTATGGAGTTAACTGGAACACATGGAAGCATTTGTAAGGGAAAAGTCGCCAACGTTTTTATAACCAAGCCCATTTCATCCCTTGCTTTTATCCCATATTCTTTTGGATCGGATTTAATAGAGACCATTATTTTGAACGGTGAGGTTTACGAAGCTTAAAGAGGCCGTCCAGGATGTGAAATTTCAATAAAACAGACCTAATCTGGTATACAATTCAAATTTTAAAAGCGGCTGCATTTTCAAAGAGTTTCAGAAGTTGATAAAAAGACCTACTTTTGTTGCTTATAAAAATCAATTAAAATGGATAACAACGATGTTCTTCGCAAATTAAGATTCATTTTTGATCTGGAAGATGAACAAACAATGGCCTTATTTTCTGAAGGTGGTTATCCTGCTACTAGAGCAGAGATAAGCGATTGGCTGAAAGCAGATGAAGATGAAGATTTCAAAACGCTCGACGATGAAAAATTAGCGACCTTTCTTAACGGTTTGATTATTCAGAAAAGGGGAAGGCAAGACGGAAAAGAATACAAGCCTGAAACGGAAATGAACAACAATTTGATTCTAAGGAAACTAAAGATTGCGCTCAATTTGAAAGATACTGAAATGGTACAAATATTCGAATTGGCGGATTTGGAAGTGGGTAAGCATGAAATAAATGCTTTTTTTAGAAAACCCAGTCAACGTCAATACCGTGAATGCCTCGATCAGTTTCTGAGAAACTTTTTAGTAGGTTTGCAAGTGAAAATAAAAGGAGCTTAATCTTCTTTAAATAAGTGAGATTAAATTTAAAATGTTAAGCAAAAAAATCCGGGCAAAGCCCGGATTTTTTTATGCTACTTTCACAAAAAATTCACATAAAACTACTTTCACAAATACTTTTATAATATATACTGTCCTGTTGATCATTTGACCAAGAACTTCCCACTCTGTATTTCACCCAATGTATTTTGAATGTTATAAATATAAATTCCTGAAACAAAATTAGCCGTTTCAATTTTTGCAAAGTTTCTTATTTCAAGATACTCTACCATTTTACCAGTCGCATTAAATATTTTCAGCTTGTTTAAATGGTTGTTCTGTTGCTTGATTTTGAAATGTATAAAATCTGTTGCTGGGTTTGGAAAAATCGCTACCTTGCTTAAGGCCAAACGCTCGATGGCAAGCATGGAATTCTCTTCCAAAACAAAATTATTGATGACAACACTGTCACAACCATAAACATTGGTTTCAACAATTGTTTCTGTTGTTTCCTCTGCTGCCGTTTCAACAATGATTTCTAGAATGCTGGTGTCTGGCGAATAGGAATTGTTAATCTCAACCAGCAAAGTATCTCCTGCTGGATTTAAAACAAGTGTACTGGTCGTATCTACACCCAACCCCAAACAATCATTGTTGGTATTGACGAGGTTGTAAGGAACATAATTATAAGAAACAATCAAGAAGCTGTCACAGCCGTTTTGGTTCTGCAATTGAATAATCGAATCTTCTAGGTTTTGAATATTACTGTTCTCCGTTAAAAAGGTCGAATCTGGTGAGTAGTTAGGATCTGGTGATATGGTTTCAAGAACCAAAGTGTCTCCCCCCACTCCAAATAACCAAGATTGAACTACAATGGTATTTTGAACCATGCAAGAAGTCGACTCAATTTCCAAAGTGTCTCCAATCAATAAACTAGTAGGGTTTTCATTGAAATCTGCCAAATCATTGCCTAAATTAATGACTTCATCGGTAGGGAAATTTCCACAATAGTAAGAATCAAATTCATCGGGATATAAAACACCCATGGAAACTTTAAAATTTTGCTGATCGCCGTTGTTCAGTTCTATTGGGCCCGAGGTTAAAAGAAATTTTCGATCTCCAGGAAAGGCTTCCGTTGCGCATTCTGACCAGCCATCCTCGTCATTTGGATCGTCGGAAAAAAGATAGGGCCATTGTTCCCCAGTTCCGGTTTGACCTCCATAAACGGCTGGGCTTCCATTGTACCAGTTGGATTGAAGAGTATTGTAATAATCTTGCGGTTCTGTTGGATTGCCTCCAATGTCTTCTCCACCTTCTTCGGGAAAATAGTTTCCATACCACATAAAACCAGACATGCCCAAATCTCCATTTTCATCTTCAAGTCCTTCCAATACTTTTACCACACCGACAGGAATTTGATCCCCAAATCCTGCTGGATCATTGTCGTCTCCATTGTAAACAAAGCCTAAATCTTGATTGGGCATGCAACCGATATAATCATCGGCATAATCTCCCAAATCCGGATCGACCCAAATGCCAACATAATAGTTGAAAAGAGGATCGTCTCCGAGATAAGTTAGATCATAATTGATAAAAGTCGTTCGGTTAAGAAAGTCTTCTGAAACATAAGAATAGACAAGGGCATTGATTTCTACACCAATATTTTCACCACCAGAATCTTGATGCAAATTGCCCATATCATTAAATATCTGCCAAATCATTTTATTGGCATAAGTAAATTCTCCATTCTTTAAGGATGGGAAATCTCCTGTCAATGGATTGTAAATTCCGTCATTATTGTAATCATAAAATGGGGCTAGGTCTTTGTCTTGTGGGAGGGTAAATTCTGAAAACAAAGGATTGTTTTTTCCAGGCCAGTTTTTGATGGATTCTGGGATCATATTGATTGGAATGCCACCATTGGCTGAATAAAACAATCTGAAATTGTTGATTTCATCGCTGCTAACTTCCCAGAATCGATCAAAGAGTTGGCAGTTAACATTGTTTGAAAGTCCATTTTCGGTCAATGGACCTGGATAATAATCATAAGAGTCTGTTCCTCCCAATGCTCCTCCTTGGTGATAGGTTTGAGCGGCCAGTTTTAAACTGCCTTGATCATCCACGCCACCCATCCAAAGATCAGCATCAAAAAACACATTGTTGCCTGATCCATTTGGAAACTCAAAAGCATTTACAGATTGGCCACTCCAATCCAAGAGACCACAGCTTTCAAGATAAACGCCTAATTCATTTACGGCAATATTGGTCTCCGCCTCGGGAGAACTACAATTTCCTTGGGCCCCTAAAAAATGGGATAAAAAGAGGGGGGAAACAAAAAGAAAGATAAAAAATGATTTGGGAGTATAGTTATTAAGCATATGTTATAATTGGGGTTAGTAATGTCATAAAGCTAACATAATAATCAATTTAACATTTCACGTAAATGTCATAAATGTCATAAAATGACAAATTTATAGGGTTGTTTAAAAAGAGGAGGGAATTGAATCAGGAATTGAATCAGGAATTGAGTTAGGA
>CALBCY010000193.1 GCA_937927195.1 uncultured Chitinophagales bacterium | reverse complement strand
TTAACTCCTTTTGCTTTGGCCGCAACCGGAATTGTAGTTTGGAAGTTGTTCAATAGAAATTTCAAACCTGCAGAGGAGGAAGAAATGACTCATATAGAAGATAGGTGGTCTTCAAGCAAAACCGTATCGTAGCTTTTTTTTTCGTAAAATTTGTTTGTGATTTGTGGATTTAAACGCGGAGTCGCAAAGGCGGATTTTTTGTTTTGCGATTGTTGTTGTTGTTGTTCGTAAAATTTGTTTGTGATTTGTGTATTTAAACGCGGAGTCGCGGAGTCGCAAAGGCGTATTTTTTTGTTGTAATATCATTCCTGTTTTTCTTCTTCAATTTTTAATTTTTTAGCTCATTCATTTTGGTGAAATCAATTTTTAAGAATTGAATCTTTCAATACCTTTCTGGTTTTAATCAACCTGTGACCCATTTTTAAGTTGAATAATCTCGCCTTAATCCTGTGGCAACGCCTGTGATTTTGTCTTGCAGAGAACCATTTGTACTTGACTGATTTGGTTTCATAATCAAGTCAGAAATATGTAATTCTTATTGTTGTAGGTTGTCGAACTACGTTAGAGTTGAAACAGCAATAGGGCCAGTCCAAAAACCAAAAATATTCAGTAATATTTATTGAACCGCATTGTAATAAATCATCAAAACACCATCTATTCCTAGGTGATAAAAAAATGTTTTTTCGAAAAGTATAATTATGTGTGATTTTTTCTATGAAAATATCACTAATAGGAAAAGAATGCTTGTTGCTTAAAAAACGGGTGAAGAACAAAGAACAATTTTTTAGGATCAAGCTCAAGTGATGCATCAAAACAATGAAATTATGAATAAACTTGATTGGAAAAAAGTATTTGAAATGGTGTGTAGATGGTATGTTTTTATTTTTCTAAATTTCTATGGATTCGGAAAAATAATGGGAGGACAATTTTATCGGAGAGGCCAATTACCACAAGAGATTGCCAATACTACAATTGAGCAAGCAAGTGCATACGATTTAGCCTGGTCATTTATGGGGTATTCATTTGTTTACATTTTATTTATTGGAGTCTCTCAAATCATCGGGGCGTGGTTGCTATTATGGAATAGAACCAAACTTTTAGGAGTAATGATTTTGTTTCCAATAATGGTCAATATAATAGTTTTTGATTGTATTTTTTTAGACGTAAAAGATGCATTGGTAAATGCAATGTTATATTTTTTAATGCTTATTTATATCTTATTTTATAACAAAGAAAAAGTTGTTAAAGCATTTATTGCGCTAACAGTTCCCCGTCTAAAAATAGAGAAGGAAAAGAGCCAAGTTGTCAAAAGAGTAGGTATTGTATTGTTAATAATGCTTTTTGTTTTCGGGCTTGATCAGTTTTTTGTTAACTTGATAAGGAATCAATAAGAGAATTGGCCTGACCAATGCAGAAAAATTTTCTTTAATGCATTTAGGTTTAATTTGATCTTTATCCATTTGGTAAATAATGCAATAGATTGAATTTTACTTGCCTTGCATTTATAGGCTACTAAACGACCTGGCTTTTGATCTAAAATACAACGATATGAATCAATCACTCCTTTCATCACTGGGCTTCAAAATGCAGCATTTTTTGATTTGCTTGGGCTTCTTCTTTTTTGGGCAGAATTTACTTGCCAATTGTCAAAGTGAGGTGAATGTTGAAATTCCTCAGCAAATTGGCCTTGGAATTTCAAGCACTATCACAAATTCTGGCAGTGTAGGTTTGCTCGGTTCAGAAATTCAAATAGAAGAGGTTTGTCTTCTTATTCAACATGGTCGGGTAATGGACTTGGAGGTTTATTTGGAAGGACCATCTGGTGCCAGTGTTATTGTTTACAATGGCAGTTTGATAGAGGATTCCAATAATGCCATTGGCGATAATTTGGGCAACCTTTTTTCAGAAACAGAGGTCTGTTTTACGATGGATGCAATACAGGAACCAGCCGATTTCTATGGTTCTGCCATTGGCGATTGGCTTCCGGTTGAATCTTACAATGCTTTTGATGGAGAAGATCCCAACGGTGATTGGACTTTAAGAGTGGTGGATTTAGCCGATCCTCCTTTTCTAATTATCGGTACTTGGAAGAGCTGGAGCATTGGGTTTTCCAATGGTGATTGTCAAGATGAATTGAGCAATTGCCCTTTTGAATATCCTGCCCCTGATTCTGTTGGCTTTACTGGTTTAGGGCAATCCTATTTTCTAAGTGACGATCCAGCTGTTTTATCCGGATATCCTGAACCATTTTTTAGTGATTTTGAAGCAGTTTTTGTTGGAGATGGTTTGGATATTCCTGCTAATCAAGCAACGGCTTCTTCCATTGTTGTAAATAGCTTTGAAGAGGACGATGTTGTTGTCGATGCTTCTCAGATTTCTATAAGCATGGAATTAGAACATGCTTGGTTGGGAGATTTGTCGGTTTATCTTACCAGTCCGTCTGGAGAAACAGTCGTGATTTTTGATCAAATTGGCGTTCCTCAAATTGGTTGGCTAGGCAGCGATGATGCTTTATCAGGCAACTATTATTTTTCAGCTAACGCTTCGAATTTTATGCCAATAGTTACTGAGAGTGGGCTTGTTTCTGAAGGAGAATATTTAATAGAAGGCGACTTTGCTGATTTCATTGGATGTTCGATGAATGGCGAATGGATTTTGGAAATCTTGGATTCACATCCTGGTAGTTTCGGAACCCTTTATGCTTGGGAACTTGTTTTTCAAGAAAACTTTAATCCGATGCTTTCCTCTTCCAGTTTTTCAGGGCCAGGAATTGTCGATGATGGAGATTCCTTATCAACAGCTTTATTTTATCCTGATTTAGCAGGTTCGGGAGTGCATGAAATAATCTATACCTATTTGCATCCTGATAATATACTGTATGCAGATACACAATTTGTGACGGTTTATGATCCTATCTTTTTGTCTCCAATAGATACACAATTCATCCATCTGTCGAATGACAGTCTGTTGCTTAGCGAATTTAATCCCATTGACAGTAGTGGTACAAATGGAGAGTACAATTGGTATTCAGATGCTGAATTAAGCATTTTTATTCCCGAACCTTCTTATGTTGATCAAGCTGGTAGATATTTTGTTGAGTACATCAGTGAGGATGGTCGCAGGGATACTATTTCTTTGTTTTTGATGTATGAAGGTAATTCATCCGATTCAGTTTGGCTACGGGATGGTGCGACATGGTTGAAAGGAACTAATGCTTTTGGTGTTTCCAGCAATGTAAAACATGAAGTGGTTGGAGATACGCTCATAAATAACTATTCGTTAAGAGTAATCAAAGCTTCTGGAATTTCTATCAACAATAATTCAAATGATACTACGAGTTACGGTGTGGGAATTCATGGATTTGGATTGGTTGATGGCGATAAAGTTTACCAATATAAAGATTCTTCTCTTGTACTCTCCTACGATTTTACAATGGAAATTGGAGACAGTATGGTTTTTCCTTTTAATTGTGAGTCCAATGATTCTGTTACGCTTAGTCTATTGGAGTTTGGGACAGAGTTAATCAATGGAACAGAGATTCGCTACCAATTGTTTGAAGTGTTGGAGTTCGAATGGGCAGATTTAATTGGTGAAAATGTAAAAATTTATGAAGGTCTTGGGGAGGTTTCTGGAACTTCTGGCGCAGGTTATGGAGGCTTTTTTTTCTATAACTATTTGGGCTGTTTTGTTGTTGATCCTGCTAG
>CALBCY010000192.1 GCA_937927195.1 uncultured Chitinophagales bacterium | reverse complement strand
ATGGTGGCATAGTCTCCAGCATAATTACATCCATCGATAAGAGCGACCAAGGGACTGCCATCGCAATCAATAGATTCTGTGGGGCCTTCGGCTGTTCCATAAGAAAAACCAAGGTCACAGGCACTCAAATTGAATTGGGATGAAATGACCAGACAGGCTAGAATAAAGCCAGTTGTAAAAAGTTTTGTAAAAAGTTTTGTGAAAAGTTTTGTGAAAAGTTTTTTCATGATAAAAAATTAGATGAATTAAAATTTAAATATTTAGAAAAATTGTAAGTTGATTTATTACTCCTTTGAATGCCTTTGAATGAATCAAAAATTTGAATCAGTTCTATGCATAGCTGTATTCTGATCTTTATAGAAGAATCAAAATAGCATATAACAATATTGGATTTAAGTACTGGACTTAGACAGGCAAACCACAAAAAAACATTAGAAATGTATAAAAAAACGGCATTGTGATTTAAGATCTATCAATGGGTCTAGTATTTATCTCGTCTATTATAATTGCAATAGGTTGTGTAATTCGAAACAGCAGCGTGGGTGCTTTTCTTTTTCTCTAAATTGGAACGCTTAGCTTAAAATATATTCCATCAAAATTTATAAGTTTCATTTCAAAATAAGGTGCAAAAACTGAATTGAAATGAATGAAGCATTAATATAAGTATAATAATTGTATGATTTTTACCAATTAGTTAATTTTTAAACTAGCGGAAAAGTGCCTATTATTTAGACCTGATGCATTTGATTTAAAACGATTGTTTAAAAACTTGTAAATGTTATTTTTATAAAATACTCATTAATTTAATATATGCAGTCAGACCTTGTGTAGTGGTTGAATTAATTTTTTTTTATTTTATAACCAGTAATTTGTCATTTTATATTGTTGATAGACAGTGAGTTAGGGCTGTGAATCTCTGTTGTTCATTAAAGGGCAAAAAAAAGAGGCTGTATCTTGCGATACAACCTCTTTTTTAAGCATTTAAATTGCTTTTTTTATCATTTTGAAAGATTAGCCTCCAAAATCATCAAATGCAACATTTTCATCTGGAACTCCCAATTCATCCAATGATTTAAGAACTGATTGGTTCATCATTGGTGGGCCACAGAAGTAGTATTCAATTTCTTCTGGCTCTTCGTGATTGTTAAGATATTTCTCATTTAAAACATTCATGATGTATCCTTTGAATCCATCACCATCTGATTCAATATTGTCTTTGATTTGCCAGTTGTCTTCCGGTAGCGGATTGTCCAAAGCAATGTAGAATTTGAAGTTAGGAAACTCTCTTTCTATTTGTCTGAAATCCTCTACATAAAACAACTCTCTTCTTGTACGTCCACCATACCAATAAGAAACTTTTCTATCAGTAGTTTTTAAGGTGTGGAATAAGTGGAACAAATGTGAACGCAAAGGTGCCATTCCTGCTCCACCACCAATGTAAACCATTTCTTTTTGGGTTTCTTTGATGAAGAACTCTCCATATGGTCCAGATACCGTTACTTTATCTCCAGGTTTACAACCGAAGACATAAGAAGAGCATATACCAGGATTAACATCCATATAACCCCCTTTGGCTCTGTCAAATGGTGGACTGGCAATACGAATGTTCAACATGACGATGTTTCCTTCAGCTGGGTGATTGGCCATAGAGTAGGCACGGAAAACTTCTTCTTCGTTTTTCATTTTAAACTGCCAAAGTTCAAACTTATCCCATTCTGATTGGAATTCGTCTGGCTTTTTTCCCAACCTTGGGTGAGAGGTAATGTCCATGTCCTTGTAATCAACAACAATTTTTGGTACATCGATTTGAACATATCCACCTGCTTCGAAATCCAGCGTTTCACCTTCTGGCAATTTCACTACAAATTCCTTGATAAAAGTGGCCACGTTGTAATTAGAAATTACTTCGCATTCCCATTTTTTAATTCCAAATACTTCTTCTGGAACTTTTACAACCATGTCTTCTCTAACTTTCACTTGGCAAGCCAATCTCCAGTTTTCCTTTGCTTGTTTTCTGGTAAGGTGGTTTAACTCAGTAGGGAGTACATCTCCACCACCTTCTGTTACTTGACATTCGCACATGGCGCATGTTCCACCTCCTCCACATGCAGAAGGCAAGAATAAATTGTTGGCTGAAAGGGCTGTCAAGAGGTTAGAACCTGGTGCAACTTCAACCGTTTTTTCACCGTTGATTTCAATCTTTAAATTACCTGATGGTATCAACTTGGCTTTTGCAAAAAGCAAGATGCCAGTCAATCCCAAAATTAAAGCAAGGAAAACAACTATACTTCCTAATATTGTAAACATAATTTCTAATCTTAAAAATAATACTTAGACAAAACTTAGAATCAAAGCCTCAAAAATTAATTGGGCTTAACACCGGATTATACTTTGATTCCCATCAAACTCATAAAAGCGATTCCCATTAAACCAGTAATGATGAATGCTATACCCAATCCTCTTAATGCAGGTGGGATTTTAGAATACCTGATTTTTTCTCTGATTGCTGCAATTGCAACGATGGCCAAGAAGAAACCAACACCAGAACCAGCACCAAAGAAGGTAGATTCTGCCAAGCTGTATTCTCTTTGAACCATGAACAGGGAAGTACCAAGAATGGCACAATTCACTGTGATCAGGGGTAGGAATATTCCCAAAGAGTTGTACAGCGAGGGAGAGAATTTCTCTATCACCATTTCAACCAGTTGCACCATCGAAGCAATTACTGCGATGAATGCGATGAAACGCAAAAATGTAAGGTCAACTGCGGCAAAGGTTTCACCCAAAAATCCCAAAGCACCTTCTTTTAAAAGATATTCATTGATCAACCAGTTTACTGGCGCTGTAATCAATAAAACAAATATTACAGCTGCCCCTAAACCGATTGCGGTTTTTACGGTTTTCGAAACTGCCAGGTATGAACACATTCCAAGGAAGTATGCCAAAACCATATTTTCTATAAAAGCAGACTTTATAAAAACATTTATTAAATCTTGCATGTCTTTTTTCTTTTTAAAATTCTAAAACAAATTAATTCCAACAAAGGTTGTCGCTGAATTAGCTAATGTCTACCAATTGTGGTTTTCTGGAACGTTGAATCCAAATTAAAATACCGATTATGAACATCGCTGCTGCTGGTGTTGCAGCCATGATACCATTGTGCGTGTATCCAATGCTTGCCAACCAAGAACCGTCTTCCGCATTCAATATTGGATAACCCAATAATGTACCTGCTCCGAAAAGCTCTCTTAAAGCTCCAACTATGATCAAAATCACTCCATAGCCAATACCGTTTCCGATACCATCTAAGAATGCTGGCCAAGGTTTGTTACCCATGGCAAATGCTTCCAAGCGCCCCATTACAATACAATTTGTAATGATCAAACCGATGAATACGGAAAGCTGTTTACTCACATCAAATGCGAAAGCTTTCAAGAAAATATCAACGATTGTTACCAATGCAGCGATAACAATTAGTTGAACAATCATTCTTATTCTTCCCGGCATGATGTTTCTCATCAATGAAATGGAAAGGTTTGAAAATGCACAAACAAAAATTACACAGACAGACATTACCAAAGAGGGGTAAACCTGAGAGGTAACTGCCAATGCCGAGCATATTCCCAATACCTGAACGGTAATTGGATTGTTATCGTCCAAAGGATCTTTTAACAAGGCTTTGTTCTTATTTGAGAACAAAGGTTCCTTTGCAACTTTTTCAACAACTATATCTTTTACTTCACTCATTCTAGTAAAATTTTTGAGCGTTTTTTTAATTACTTTTAATTAGAAGGACAACCAATTGGTTGGTGCTTCTCTCTATCCTTTTTGCTTCTTCAAATATGGCAAATATGCTTCAAAGGATTTTGTGATCATGTCTTCAACACCATCACCGGTAATGGTAGCACCAGACATTCCATCCACCTTGTGCATTTCAGCATTGGCAGGATTGTTTTTCCCTTTCAATACATTGATGCCAACAAAATTTCCACTTTTATCGAAAATTTGTTCTTCGGCGAAATTGTTCATGAACCAATCTTTAGTGATTTCAGCTCCCAAACCTGGTGTTTCACCAGCATGGTCAAAAGAAACTCCACGGACAGTATTGACATCAGACTCTAAGGCCATGTAGCCCCAGATTTCATCCCAAAGGCCATTGCCTCTCATTGGTAAAATGTATCTGTTTCCTTTTTCTCCCTTCATGATGTACAAAGGAACTTCACGTTGGTTTACCTCTTTCTTTAACTGATCTTTGATTTTGATGTCAAAGACTTCCATTTGCTCTGCTTTTCTGGTTTCCCCTTTATAATTGACTATAAAGCTTTCAACGTTATCGTCAAAAAGTTTATCAGCATCAGCTTTTGTGATGCTTTTATCTACAGATTTTAAAATACTGTATTTATTATCCAGAATTACATTGGCCTTTGATCTCTCCTTGAGAGATACAGACAAACTTGACAACATTAACGCTACACCAACGACAATGATGGTGGCGAAGCCAAGTGTATAGGCATTACTATCTACATTAAGCGACACGTGATAACCTCCTTTTTATGTTTTGTTGATAAATAAAATGATCGATGGTTGGGGCAAATACATTTAAGAATAAAATTGCCAACATCCAACCTTCCGGATAAGCCGGATTTAAAACTCTAACGACCATTCCTATGAAACCGATCATAAATCCGTAGATCCATTTACCGGTGTTTGTTTGAGCAGCAGTTACTGGATCAGTAGCCATGTATACCATTGCAAATAGGAAACTTCCCATAATTAAATGATAGTAAAATGGAACTTCCAAAAACGCATTGCTACCCAAAGCATTGAAAAGTAAACCTGTTAAGACTGCACCCAAAGCCATTGAAAGCATGATTCTCCAACTTGCAATTCTCGTGAACAGTAAGAAGATCATTCCGATAATGATGGCAGGCTTGCAAGTTTCTCCTATTGATCCAGGAATGATTCCCCAAAATAGGTTTGAAACTGAATACTGTGCTCCACCAGTAGGAAGTGTTGCATTGGTTACGGCTTCCCAGCCACCAGCGGCTGCGAGACCGAGTGGGGTAGCCCCACTAAATCCATCGACGACCCTCGTCATCCAGCCTCCTTCGGGAACTGCGGACATTCCTAATGCCTGCATTGTGGAACCTTCCATTCCAAATAGTTGATGTAAAATATTGTAATCGTAAGCAATCCAACAGCCTTCTCCTGATATTTCAAGCGGATACGCAAAGAATAAGAATACTCTGGCAGTCAGTGCTATGTTCAATATATTCATTCCTGTACCTCCGAATGCTTCTTTAGCTATGATTACTGCAAAAGCGATGGCAATGGCCAACATCCACAATGGAATGTCTGGCGGCATGATCAGGGGAATCAGCATCCCCGAAACCAAATAGCCTTCTTCAATGGCATGGCCACGTTTTGCGGCGAAATAAAATTCAATTCCTAGTCCAACAACATTGGCAACAATAATGATCGGAATCAATTGCAAGGCTCCAAATAGGAACTTGGTAAAAAAGCTTTCCGTCAATCCCGGATATAAACCCAGAGACAAATAATGTTGATGTCCAATGTTCCACATTCCAAACAGCAGGCAGGCTTGAAGTGCTAAAACCACAAAAACCATTGTTCTTTTTAGATCAATTCCATCTCTAATGTGGACTCCCGGACCGGAAGTGGTGTGGTTAGGAGTAAAGAAGAATGTTTCAAATCCATCATACACAGCGTGCAAGAATGGATTGTCTTTCATCTTTGGCTCCAGATTATCAAATATGTTTCTTATAAATTTCATTAGAATATTTATCTGTAAGTCTATATAAATAATAAAACAAGGCTGATCAACCTTGTTCTAACATAATATTTAATCCTTGTCTAATTATTTTCTGTAATGGGCTTTTTGAAGTACAAGCAAACTCGCACAAGGCAAGATCTTCTTCTAGTACCTCATAAATTCCAAGTCCTTCCATAGAATCAAAGTCGTTGGCTAAAATGGACTTGGCCAATTGCATCGGATATAAATCCATTGGTAAGACATTTTCATATTGTCCTGTGACAACGAATGCTCTTGGTTCACCATGGGTATTGGTGTTTACATCAAAACTTTTCTTGCTTCCGAAAATCGAAGAAAGATAGGTTTTAGAAACACTTGGCTTAGGATAATTTGGAACCAACCAGCCGAAGAATTCATACTTGTCTCCTTCTTCCAATACGGTAATCTGATTATCGTAAAATGAAACATGTCCTTTGGGATCCATTTTAGATCCTGTCAAAACGTTTCCGCTAACAACACGAACATGCTCATCTTTTAGATTATTGGCCAACATGTTTTCAACACCAACACCAACAAAACCTTTGTAGTATTGAGGCGTGCTGATTCTTGGACCTGCCAAAGCAAAAAGCCTTTCAGTATTGTACTGCCCATCTTTGTAAACTCTACCAAGTGCAATTACATCCTGAAGTTTAATGGTCCAAATAACATCACCCTTGTTGATCGGATCGATGTGGTGAATTTGAACGCCCACATTACCAGCAGGGTGAGGACCATCTATGGTGTGTTTCTCAACATTCTTTAGGTGATTCAACTCATTGGCAGGCTGTTGCCTTGCGTTTAAACTGAGGTGAACAGTGCTTCCAGAAAGAATATTCAAAACATCGACACCTTTTTGAAGATATTCAGCTTGGTCGACTACAGAAAAATTGTAATCATTTGCTAAAGGTGCTGAATCAAAGCCTGAAATGAAAATCGCTCGAGGCGTTTCAAGAGGATCAGCTAAGATTCCAAAAGGTCTTTGAGTTAAAAATGGCCAGCAGCCAACTTCCATCATGTGCTTTATCAAATCTTCACGATCTATCAAATTCAAGTCAACCTTTTCGATTTCTCGATACTTGTTGGTTTGATCTGCAAGAATAACGATTTCTGCGATTGCTCTTTTCGCGGCACGTCGAATTTCAGCTACTTCTCCACTAACTGGAGAAACAAACTTGATGTCCGGTCTTTGTTTATCAAAAAACAAAGGATCCCCTGCTTTGACCTCATCTCCTGGTTGAACCAAGATTTTGGGAATTGGTGCAATTCCCTTGAAATCAGTAGGTTTGATGGAATAAGTATTGGAAACAAAGTTCCCTGCTACTTTTTTTTCAGCTTTGCCCACAATGTTTATGTCAAAGCCTTTTTTGAGCTGTATAGTTTTACCCATTCTATTTATATAATTAGCGCGTCAAAAATTGCTGCAAATCTACGAAATTTTTAACAAAGATGATTTTTTTGGCTATTATTTGTCGTACGGAAAAGCTTATATACAAGGTGTATTCGGGACACTTAATGTTTGTTGTAGCTTCCTTTGGCCGCAGTTTTGGACTTTGGGTCGCTGGTAATATCATTGACTAAAGAGAGATTCTGCAATTTTGGTACTGCCAAGGTCATTGAAACAAGCTTTTTTTCATTTTTCCAACAGGCAGTACGGCAGTCTTTAAGAAAAAAGGTTTTCTGAATGGAATTTGCTAATTAAAACCTTTTTGTAATTTTAGAAATTATTTGTAGCCAGAATCAATTTTTATGAAATTTAAATGTGATTGTTGTGGAATAGAGCAAGATGAATACCCAGCAATTGGATATCAATTCCCATTGTATTATTCCAGTCTGTCAGAAGAGGAAAAGGAAAGTTTAGCTGAAATAAATTCAGACACTTGTGTTGTAAAAGAAGCCGAAAATACCTTTAGATTTATAAGAGGAGTCCTCATTCAAAAAGTGAAGGATGGATGTCAAAATTTGGAGTACGGACTTTGGGTTTCCTTAAGTGAAAGTAGCTTTAGGGATTATATTGAAAATTCTAATAAAGAGGATCATCAGGAAACCTATTTTGGTTGGTTAAATTCAACGCT
>CALBCY010000191.1 GCA_937927195.1 uncultured Chitinophagales bacterium | reverse complement strand
ATTTGCTGTTACCACCGCTTAATTTGGTGTTACCACCGCTTAATTTGGTGTTATCACCGCTTAATTTGGTGTTATCACCAAAAGCTTAATTTGCTGTTATCACCGCTTAATTTGGTGTTACCACCGCTTAATTTGGTGTTATCACCGCTTAATTTGGTGTTATCACCAAAAGCTGACTTAACTGTTTTTAAAGCTAAGAATAGCTATAATTTGACCAGTACACAAATCCGAGCATTAATATAACGATTTTTTTATAGTGTAGAAATGAAAATCATCGATTTAGGTTTTATTGGTCAATAAGCAATTCAGAACGATAGCTAAAAATTGGTGGGCGAGACTGTTTAAAACAAAGGTGTTTTGAATGTTATGGGGTCCTTGCCAAAAACGAGCGGAATACAAGCAGTTGCTTTTTTTACCCTATGGTAACTTTTAGCCGAAACAAAGCTGCTATCTTTGGATTGTTATGAACAAAAATAGTTTTGGGCATTAGGCAAGGCTAGGAATATCGACAGATGCACCAGTATCTTGTGATCTTAATCCTTAAAACATCGTAGATCTAAATATCAATCGGTATTTGAGAGGGTGTTATTTGTTGGATAGATTTGCCTTATCAAGAATTAATTTTTTACTAAGTATTATGAGTTTTAAAACAAACAGTGCAAACAATGCAATCAAAATATTTCTGGGTGTATTGTTTTTAGTAATCCTTTTCCACTTTTGCATTATTTTTAAGTTGATACCTTACAATATCGCTTGGGGAGGAAGACTGGAAACGGATACGCAAATGTATTTTTTTGAGATAATTTCAATTCTTATAAATGTCTATTTATCGTGGATTTTGTTAATGAAAGGCAACTTAGTAAAATTCAAGTTTTCTTTAAAAACTATAAATATTAATTTGTGGATATTCCTTGTTCTTTTTCTTTTGAATACTGTTGGGAATATTTTTGCAAAAACAAACTTCGAGAAGTTTTTTGCTATAATAACTGGGCTATTCGCAGTACTAATATGGAGTATTTTAAAGCAAAAGTCTAAAGCAAAAGACTAAAACAAATGGCTAACAAAAGGATAAAAAAGTAAAAGCTTTTGTACTTCTGCTTTAGATTTTAAACAATTGTCGACAGGCTAATATTGCAGCTTCGACTGGACTATTGTTTAAAAAATGTCTAGTTGTGAAATCTACCATCTAGGACCAGTTCAAACCTTAATCACAACCTTGCCTTTTGCTTTTCCACCTATCAAATATTCGAATGCTTCCTTGCTTCGATCCATTTCAAAGCAACGATCAATTATGACCTTAATCTTCCCGACTTTGATTAAATTGACAATTTCACCAATGTCTTCAAGGTTTTGTTTATGAGCCACAATGCCCATCTTCTTTTTACTGCTTAATCCAATTAAAAAACCGCCAAAAAGTGTCTTCAACAAATTTCCGATACTTCCTCCAACCAATGCATAAATTCCATTTTCTTTCAAAGCAGACTTGTGTTGCCAGATAGAGGTATGAGCAACAAAATCAATTATTCGGTCATATAAAATGCCTTTTTTTGTGAAATCTTCTCGTTTGTAATCAATGACATGACCGGCACCGAGATCACGCATCATCTCCAACTTCGATGAATTGTCCACAGCCGTAATTTCTGCACCCATAAATTTGGCCAATTGAATGGCAAAACTTCCGGCTCCACCACCTGCTCCATTGATCAAAATATGTTCGCCTTCTTTTATGCTTCTTTTATACCTGATTGCCTGAAGCGCAACAACTGCAGATTGTGGAATTGCAGCGGCTTCTTCAAAGCTCAAAAATGCTGGTTTCTTTAGTAAAATTTCTTCAGGTAATGACACAAACTCTGCAA
Organism: uncultured Chitinophagales bacterium; assembly: GCA_937927195.1. Classification (GTDB taxonomy): domain Bacteria; phylum Bacteroidota; class Bacteroidia; order Chitinophagales; family UBA2359; genus JAHDGP01. The sequence goes on along the minus strand of CALBCY010000191.1, from coordinate 19,054 downwards.
GGCCTCCCCATTTTTCAAATGCATCGCCAAAGACTTCATCTCCAATCTGTAGACTTTTTACATCTTTTCCAATTGCTTCAACGATCCCAGCTATGTCTGAACCTAAAATATTAAACTTTGGCTTAAACAAGCCCCACATTCTTACATAGGAGGGATTGGCTGTCAACATTTCCATATCAGAAGCATTCAAAGAAACAGCTTTTACCCGAATCAAAACCTCATTTGCTTTGATCTCAGGTTTAGCTACTTCTTTCAATTCCAATTGATCAGCTGATCCATAAGATTCATAAACAATTGCTTTCATAAAATTATTTATAGGCTTTTCTACTAATTTTTAATCTTCGTAAAATTTTAATCGAATCCTTGAACTGCCAGGTTTGTTGGCTTGGGAATACTGATTCTCTAAAAATACAAACGATACATCAAATTAGGAAAAAATCCGAACTGACTGACGTAAGCAACGCCATTTTCTTCATTTGGATCGTAATATTCAGATAACTTGGCTTGTGTGCTGCTGACATTGTCAAGGTTTAAATATATTTCATGAGCAGCTTTCTTTTTATTGATTTTATAAGTTGCTGAAATAATAATGGTGTAAACATCATCCAATTTTTCTTGATACGCTTTGTCATAATCCCAAAACTTATTGTTCTCAACATCAACTGTAGCATTTCCTTGTTCATCTTTCAATATTGGAATGATTGGCTTTCCGCCACCATAAAACAACTTGGCATTTATGGCCAGGCTTTTATTTTTCTTTTTTCCCAAGTTAACAAACTCTTTTCCTACTAAAGCATTGATTAAGTAATTGCCATTGTATAGGGTGCTTCTTTCGATACCATCTGGTCCTGTGTATTTAGAGTCGAAAAGTGTTCCATTGATAAGGAAATAAAAGTTGTTTGCATAAAACCTTTCAAGGGTTAATTCAATGCCATAATTTTGCCCTTTGCCTTCATTGACCAAATCGGTATATCTGAAATCATTCCCTTCGTTTATAGTAGAGTAAAAACTGCTATCATTGTTTTCCATTGGAATGTTGTAAAGGTCCTGATAATATGCTTCAACTTTTCCTCTTAAATTTTCTGTAAATCGAATTTCATAGGCGGCTACATAATGCCTTGCTTTTAGTAAATCCAGTTCTTTATTTGGTTGATAGAAACTTCCATCTTCCGCCTGAACTTGTGCAAAGTAATTGTGCACACTTTCCATCGTACTATGTTGACCAAAACCAAGCATAAAATTGTTCCTGTTATTCAGCTTCCAATTCATGGCTATTCTTGGTTCTATGGTACTTTTCTTGTTGTACAGGACATTCATATTGTGCAATCCTCCGACAATTGTAATGTTTTCATTCAATCGATGTTTCCAGCTGATGAAGCTTTGGAGGCTTCCAATGTTTTCATCGAAATCTGCTGCAAAATATCTTTCATCGGTTGATTCTTGCAACCAACTTTGCTCGTTTTTAAATTGCTGCAGTCTGTATTTTACACCAACTTGTACCTTGTTTTTGGCATTCAATTTATTATTGTAAATCATTGAGGCACGGTAAGTCGAATTATTTAATCGACTTCTGTAATCTAAATTTCTGCTGAGTAAAGAGTCTCGCAAAGTTTCTCCTTGACTGTCTGTAATTTTAAGTATTTTATTTTCGAAAACATCCTCATCGATTCCATTGGAAGAATAGGTCAAGCTTGTTTTTAAGAAGCTGCAGGTATTGATTGGTAAACTATGATTTAAACCAATATTCCCCAAGTAACTGTCTTTGTCATAATCTTCTTGTACATTTTCCGAGCTTATATTATCGCCAGGTGTATTTTGGAAGTCTGGCTTTACATCTTCAAATGCAAAACTGCTTAAACCGCCTAATCCGAAGATTGAAAATACCCCTGCTTTTTTACTAGGTAGAACCACCTTGAATACAGCATCTTGAAAGTTCAATGCTGCATCAATGTCAAGCAACCCAAGCTGGCTGATCAATGAAATGGTTGAGTATCGATAATTAATGATAAATGAACCACCGTAGCCTTTTTTAAAGGGGCCTTCAAAAGTTAAGTCTGTTCCTAACAATCCAAAGCCCACACTGCCTTCAAATTTTTCATTGTTTCCTGAGCGCAACCTCAAATCATAAACACCCGAAAGAACATCACCAAATTCGGGTGAAAAGGCTCCAGTATGAAAATCAGAGGTCGCCAACAAATTGTTATTGACCGCACTCATTCCTCCTCTTACCGCATTTTGATCGGCAAAATGTGTTGGATTCGTAATTTCCGATCCTTCTAATCTCCATTGAACATATTTAGGAGAGTTGCCCCTAACAATGATGTCATTGTCTCCATCGTTCCCACTGGCTACACCAGCATAAGAGGTCAAAATTCTAGACGGATCACTAAAACCTCCAGCATATCGTTCTGATTTTTCTGCTGAAATTGATTGAGCGCTGACCAATGACATTTCATTCAAAGCAGCCCCTTTTTCTTGTTCTGCTTTGACCACAATCTCTTCCATTTTAATTGCAGCTTCCTGCATGCTTAGGCTCAATACAACCTCCTTTGCAGAGTTTACAACGATGTTTGGAATGATCTGTTCCTCATATCCCAAATAGGACAGCTTCAAGGAATTTCGACCAATAGGGACTTTGTCTATTCTGAAATTGCCTTCCATATCAGTGATGGCGCCAATGGGTGGGTCGCTATTCAATAAGTAAACAGAAGCGCCAATTAATGGGCTTTGGCTGTCAAGATCTACTATAGTTCCTCTTACCGTTTGGGTTAATCCTTGACCCAAAACTGAAGCATAGCAAAAAATGATTGATAATAAAGTTATAATTGTGTTATTCATGTTTCAAAATTAGCCTACGGAAAATTTTAAAACATTGACTAAAGTTAAGAAGTGAAAATCACCATAGAAAAATTTGACTTCAAGCGATTTTTATCTAAGCAGTTGTAAGCAGTTGTAATTAGTTGTAAGTAGTTTCCTATCCAAACACCAATCCAATTCAAACGCTAATTGGTTTCCAACTCAACTATTGGCAAATTGACCGTGAAAGTGGATCCGCAGTTAATTTCAGATTCTAATTCAATGGTTCCATCATAGGAATTAATTATTCTCTTGCACAGGCCAAGTCCCAATCCAGTCCCTTTAAATTCATCTGTGTTGTGCAATCTTTTAAAAAACTCAAAAATCAATTTGTGATTTTCTTCGTCGATTCCGATTCCATTGTCTTGAAACTTAAGCCGCAAATTATCCTTTGTTAACTCGCTGCTTATGTTTATTGTTGGATTCAAGCTCCTGTTGTATTTTATGCCATTCTGAATCAAATTTTGAAACAACAACAAAAACTCAAGTTCAGTACCTAAATAGGATGGCAATAAGCTAGCATTAATATTGACCTTTCTTGATTCGATTTCTTCAGATAGATTAATCTTAGCTTTGCTAAGAATTTCATTGAGATCCATGTTTATTCTTCCAGATTTAGTCTGTTCTTTTAAAAGCGACAATTCCAATATGTCTTCTACCAAGAAATGCATTTGCATAGCCCCAGTCTTCACAAACTCCACTTTTTTATCAAGTGTATCATATTTTTTGTTTTCTAAATCTTTTTCTATCAATCCTATAAAACTGAGAATGATGCGCAGTGGAGACTTGAGGTCATGCGAGGCTATGTAAGTAAACTTTTCTAATTCTTCTGTGGTTTCTTCAAGTTCAGTGACATTTTGTTGCAGGTCTTTCAGCATTTTTGTTCTTTCTGCCTCATAATTATAAATTAGTATAACAGCCCAGCCAATACTTCCCCAAAAGACCAATACCTCATCGAAAGGGGCATTAATTAGTTTAACGATAGGACCATAAAATGATAAAAAGGTAAAAGTAATTGTAAAACAAAGTGCCTGAAATACTAAAAAGCGGTTTCGCAATTGGTAGTTATTCTTAAAGGTGACTGACGTGATGGCCATCGTAGAAATGATAGCCGCTCCTTGAGAAAAGAAACCAGCAAAAACTAAACTGCATCCGCAAACCCAAAATGGACTTCCGATGCATAAGAGCAACCTGCTAATTTTATACAATCCCAAACCATTAAGAAAAAAAATGGCGAAATAAAAGCTTGGTATGACGGAACTAGCTACTGAATAAACATTTCCAATTTTAAAGTGAATTGAGCCTAATACCATAAAGAAACTGGCAATACAACAGAATAAAGCCATCCCGTTATAGAGTTTGATCATGTCATTCTCTTCGGGATGCTTATCTGAGGTTCCTATCTCAATAAACTTTTTCCAGATCATCTTTTTGTAATTAACAACAGCTATTATCTGCTTTAATGTTGCTAACCATTGATACGGGACTGTTCGTTTTCGGTTATCCTTTTAGTCATTCAATTTCATCAAACATATATTTCTTTTACTGTTTGTCTTTTACAAGTAAGACGAGCCATTTTGCTAAATTGTTAGACAAACTGCGTCTAATGCATGGAATCCTTTGTTCTTATATCTTTATGGAGCCTATTAAACCTTTAAGATTCATTGTAGATTTGTAAATGTATTCTGGAAAACCATCTAAAACATAATTGTTCAATGAAAGCCAAGATTGAAAAACTAATCCTTGAAAGCGATAAAATATTTCCTCAACGAAAAGTTGAACTTGAAAAATTCGCTCAATCAATGTTTGACCAGCTCGGAAAGGAAGAAAAGTCAAATGTGGTTTTTCTTTGTACTCATAACTCTAGAAGAAGTCAATTGGCTCAGGTTTGGTTATGGACAGCTCTTGCATTTTTTGAAATCGATTCGATTCGCTCATTCTCAGCAGGGACTGAAGAGACCCAATTTAATTCGAACATGGTTGAGGCCATGCGAAGATTTGGATTCAATATCACAGCGGTTGCAATGGGCAAAAATCCACAATACATTGTCAAACTTTACAATGATCCAACGATATACTTAAACGCTTATTCAAAAAGGATGATGCATCCTGCCAATCCACAAAGGAATTTCATCTCTGTTCCAGTTTGTGGTTCTGCTGCAAAAAAGTGTCCTGTTTTACCAGGTGCTTTTGCAATAGTTCCGCTGACCTACAAAGACCCCAAATTGAGTGACAACACACAATTTGAAAGAAGAACTTATGATGAAAAGGTAATTGAAATTGGAAGAGAGATTCTTTTCTCGATCAAACATCTTGATAATTTGATAAAATGAAATATTTGAACTCATTGAAATGGATGGTAAAATGGGCGGCTTGTCTCATGCTCACCACATTGATTATATTTCTAACGCAGGGCTTTAATTTTCAGCTTGAAAATGTTCAGTTCGAAAATGTCCCGCTTGAAAAACCCAGCCGTACTTCTGAAAATGTGCATACCTTTTATTATGGATGGTATGGCAATCCTGATACAGACGGTGAATACCTCCATTGGAATCATGCTATTTTGCCGCACTGGTCAGACACAACTTGGGACAATGCTGGCAATTTTCCTGGTGGTGAAGACATTGGAGCAGATTATTACCCCCAATTAGGATGCTACAGCTCTAATGATTCAAGTACCATCTGCAAGCACATGGAAATGATCAAAAATGCAGGGATTGGAGTACTTGTTTTGTCTTGGTGGGGCAAAGGGCGTTTTGAAGATAAATCTGTAATGAAATATTTGGACATCGCAGAAAATTATGATTTGAAAATTGCATTTCACATCGAGCCATTTTATAAATCCATAGAAGAGTTTAAAGAACAATTGGAATACTTGGAATCAAATTATCTCGGACATTCTTCGGTCTTTAGAATAGATGGAAAGCCATTTTATTATGTGTATGATTCGTATAAAATAAAGCTTGAAGAATGGAAAAAGCTTCTGAAGGTTGACGGTGAAATGAGCATCCGCAAAACAAATTTAGACGGCATTTTCATTGGATTGTGGGTGGAGGAAAATGAAGAACAATTTTTTCTTGAATCTGGATTTGATGGTTTTTATACTTATTTTGCTAGTGAAGGATTTGTTTATGGAAGTACGATTTCTAATTGGCGTGAAATGGCCCAATTTGCAAAAGCAAACAAGCTGTTGTTTATTCCTTGTGCTGGACCTGGATATCTGGACAAAAAGATTCGTCCCTGGAATGTCGCAAACAGTAAAAATAGAGCAGCAGGTAAATATTACGAAAGGATGTTCCATGCTGCCGTAACTTCTAAGCCTGATTTTATTGGAATCACTTCCTTCAATGAATGGCATGAAGGAAGTCAAATAGAGCCTGCTGTTCCAAAAAAGATTGATGGATACGAGTATTCAGATTATGGAAAAGATGTTTCACCAGACTTTTATTTGAAACAAACTCGACAGTTAATTGATGAATGGATAAAATGAAAAATGTACTGAAGAGCATAGTGTTGTTATTTTTTCTGAGTCTAGTTTGCTCTTGTAGCCGCAAACAATTTGTGGGGACCTACCAATATGTTTACAACGGAACTTTGGCAAGCTCATACTATTTGATTTTAGAAAAAGACCAATCATTTGAATACATTTCATCCAATGGAATGTCCTATTCTGGTATTGTAAGAGGATTCGGTAATTATGCCATAAAAAAGGACAGTATTTATCTTAATTATTTAGGAATGCCTGACAGTATTAAGCAAGTTCGAACGAAAAACAGTTTACTTGATTTAAGTGAAATAGAAAGTACGCAAGAGGGAATTTCTAAAATAAAAATGCAAGTTGTAGAGGACATGATTGGAGACACCATCCCATTATTCGGTGTAAACGTAAAGGTTGAATCTGCTAATGGCGTTCAAGGTTTTACTCTTTGGGAAGATTGGATAGAGTTTACTGTTAATTCTGAGGATTTTCCCCTGAGTCTTGAAACTCAATTTATCGGTTTTGAAACTTTTGAAATTCATTTCATTGACGGAAACCAAGATTATGAACTAAGGGTTTTACTTGAGCAACCTTCCGCAAACTCCGTATTTTGGATTGAGGGAATGGAAAAATATAAAATAGAAAAGAAACAAGGAGCAATTAAAATCAGAAACATGACACGGAAATTAGAGGCTAGGTTTGAACCCTAGGCAAATCAAAACTTTCCTTAAGTGTAAGCTGTTTTTTGATTTGAATTCAAATTATCCAATATTCAAATACTAGAGTTTTTCGAAGCCTCGGCCAGAATCAAATGGACGGTATAAACAACAGAAGTGCAATATTTTGCATTGTTCTGAAAACTTAAAATTTATGGTCTAAAATTTATGATCTAAAATGAAATGTCTATAACAGAGATTTGAGTACTAGACAAATCATGGCTTTCCTTTGGTGTTTTCACCAATGGACCTGGTGAGCTTTTATGAAACGAAGCAAAAATGCTTAATTTAAGCGTCATAAGACCCAAATAAAGCTATTTTTTGATTTGAGAAAATTTCTAGTACTCAAAACAAAGTTATAGAATGTATATTTTTGAGATGATCAATTATAAAAGTAAATATTGTCTATAAAGATTTGGTCTCCCATTCCATCGAACTTTAATTGAAAGAGATCATTCAAATCCACCGGACTAAATTCAGTCAATGGGATGTCTAGGCTCAGCCATCCATCAGTCGGAACAGCAATCGAATAGGGAACCTCTACTGGTCCTGGACTAATTAGGTAAATATTAAATTCAGAAGCACTTTCCGAATAAACATCCAAATGTAAATTGGTAAAAGTGGAAATGTTTTGATTGGCACCAAGTTGGATTCCTTGATAATTAAAGTTACTATAAACGAGTGTAGTATTGGATTCTATTAATTGTTCTGATACGCTTGTGGACTGTCCCCAATCCGGATAAAAATCAGTTCCCTCTACATTGACATAGGCATCGCTAAATATAGACAAAACCTGATCAGCACTCTGGCTTGGCATAGGCGCTGGATCTATTGTTTCAGTTGATCCACCTTCTCCAGCATAAAAATAAACATTGTCGATGAAAACATAGGGTAGATCACCGGAGAGCACTAATTGCGCTAAATTTGACCTGCCCGTTAAGCCAGTAAAATTTGAAAGTGGGATGTCTAAACTGACCCAAGTTTCCGTTGCTAAGGTCGGACTTGTAAATGAGACCTCATGAGAGCTATCGTCACCACCGTCAAAAGTGTTGTTGGCACCAAAATCAACCAAAAGAACATTAAATGCCGCAGGCAAGGCTGTTGGGTCTGGAGTCCAAATGTCTATGTGAAAATGGGTCATTGAACTTATATTTATTGTTTGAGAAACAAACTCTATCCCCACAAAATTCAAATTGGTGTATCTGATGATATCATCTCCATCGACTTGTGTGTCAGTTGACTCAGCTGTTGAAAACATCCAGTAGGTATTCCACACATCAACAGGAACATTGTTGTAAGCATTGCTATACAATGAAATTACATCTTGTGCATCGACAGTTGGAACGGGAGCCGCTGTTTGTGGCAACAAAGCAGGGCCTGTGGACTGAATGGTCAACAATCCACCTGCGGGAAGATTAGTAAGGTTTGCTGAAATATCGGCACTTCCTTGCTCAAACACGCAAACCATTCCATCTTCAACAATTGCAACAGACGGGTTGGAGCTTTGGAACTCAAAATATGCTGGAGCTACATTAACAACTTGTTGCGCTCCTGAAGGCAATGTGAAAGTTTCCACCAATCCTTCTATTTCAATTTTCTGACCGGTTTCTCCTATGATTGTTTGATCTTGATAGTTTAAAATTCCTGGGTTAGGGCTGTTTATGCCTTCTACATATTCAAACTTGACTTCATCGATCCAAAAAGAATAACCTCTGTCATTTTCTGGCCCTTCAGCATAATAGAACATTCCTCTTTCTTGTGTAAGCTTTGAAGGATCAGGTATAGGAATAAAATATTTTGACCAGCCAGAATTGACAGCTACTTCTCTGATGCTAACTTCGTAAGAGGATTCCTCAAAATCATTACCAAAGCCAATTACATCTATGTTTCCTGGTGCAGAAGATTTGGCCCAAAAAGTTAAGGCATTAAAAGAAGTAAGGTCACGACCGATGTCCGTAATAAATGCACCACCCGCATAACCTCCACCTGTTTGACCAGGGTCGGGAACATCAAAACGCATCGAAGCCTCGCCCTCATAAACAATTTCGATGTCTACATCAAAGGCGTCTAATTTTGAATCTTCAAATGCAAAATAATCCAAGCCATTGCTAAAAGTATCGTCAAACACTTCTGCAATTACTGGAAAAGATGCCAATTCCAACTCTTCAAAATTTTCATGCTTGCATCCAATGATTGTCATTAGGCAAATTGAAATAAAAAGAAGCCCTATTGAATTATAATTTATTACTCTCATTTTTCTATAATATTTAAAGAATATTTTGAGTTTTTAGCCACTAAAATTGATACTTGAATGAATTCTTGGTTTATTTATTAAACTCATAATCAATCTAGCCAATTGTTGGGTACTCAAATAATTTCTGAATTTTAAAGGAAACAGTAATCCAAATTACCATTGTCTTTAGAAAAAAAATTTAACGTCCAATGTTTATTTGAAAATAGGTTCCAATTTCCCATTCTTTTCCATTGTCATAGCCAGATAATTCATCAGAACAAATTACGGAACCATCGCTAGCCACAGAATTGACGGGGCAATATCTTGGTGAATATTCGTTGAGTGTACGCCAAGTATACCGTATACCCATCCTTGTATCTGGTAGGGCAAACCAGTTCGCTTTACCCACGCTAGTAGATAAGTCCAAGGCCAATTGGATCGGATAGGTTAAATTGAAATCTCTGTGATAATCATATGGGCCCCAATCATTTATTTTAAAGATGGACATCAGCTTAACATTCTTACGGACCAATCTTAAGTCACCTCCATATCTATTGATGACTCTTTCATCACTTCCATTGGCTTGTGCATCTCCAGCATATAAATTGGCGATTACACCAAACTCTGGATTAATTTTTGAAACCATTCGAATATTGGCCTCCCATAAATCTTGTGCGGATGGTGCACCTGGAAAGGCAAAAATACTACGTCCGTCTCCTAATATACCAATGGCTGCATCTTGCGTTGTTGGAAGATGTCGATAAATAAATCCAAGGCTCATTGCAAAAGAAGCATCCTCCATGCGGTCATTGTCCCATTGGTACATCCAAGTCCCAGGAGTTGGATCAAAAGTAATTAAAATTTCACCTGCAATTGTTTCTCGATTGTTTCGAACGGCAAAAGGATCATCAATGATATTTCTAGGCCTTCCTGGGGCAAGGACATCAGATGGAATCGGGCCAACGATTGGTTTTTGCCATAAGAAATTTGGAGCAATTTCTAAATTTCCAAACAAGAGGGTAAATCCACTTAATACATTGTATTGATTGCCGCTGCCACTGTCTTTCAGTCGCCATCCAGTAAGCGTTTGGGTGTAGTCAGCTCCACCATTCGCAACCAAACCCATTGCAGCACCTTGTCCATACCATCTAAATTTCCCTTTGTAAAGACTTAGTTTAATTTTACCTCCCCAAGTATCTTTATTATTGATGACATCTTGGTAAACAGCCTTGTCATCTTCATCCGTGTTAAGTAATTGAAAAGATCTACCAACCAAAGGTTGGCCTCCCCAAATTCCACCAATGGCGACACTAAAAGGACCAAATTTTCTTTCAACAGCTAAAGTTGCTCTTCTAGTCAATGGAGTTGGAATGGCTAGAGAACTAACTGTAGAGCCTTGCTCGTCTAAATCTTCGTGAAAGATTCCTGTTAAATTAAAACCAGCTATTTTTTTACTGTATTTAACCAAAACAGCTGGATTAGCACCCCACCACAACTGAGGCCCAAATGCTGCTTTCAATCCATCAAATTTTCTCTTACCAGCTATCTCAAATCCAAAGGGAGCAATTCCATTATAAATGTCCATATTTGGACCATAGTTCGCTTCAGGATACAAGCCAAAGAAATCGCCTTCATAGCCCCAATGATAATGGCCTGTTCTGTAGAAACCTCTTAAGTCAAATTGTTTGCTGTTCCAACTGAAATCAGCATTGTATAGCTGAATTCGATTGTTTGATGCCAGGGGAAGTGTTCCATCTGGGGTTTCAACAGTCTGAACTCTTCCTCTGTTTTCATAAAATATTTCATTTATAGGGTTTTCAGCCACATTGCCCAAGATGTTGAAATTAACATTGGCTTGAACGCTTTCTGTGGGTTTTGCCTCCACTCCAATGTAAAAAGATTCCATGTGATCAAAGCCCAATTCATTCGGGTAATTTGCAGCTCCTTGCACAGCCTCTTTGGGAGTTGTAATTAATTTTCCGCCAGTATTGAAAGTAGAAATATCTGCCCTGAGGTGACTCAAACGGACCTTTTTCAGATCCTCACCAATTAAGGCCGCCTTGTCTCCTCTTGCTCGACTTACCGCATCCATTAATTGGATGCTTGAAAAGTGAGTTTCAATATTTGCCAAAGAATTTCCTTCGGAAAAGGGATTTACTTTGTGCACTTCTTTCAAAGCGTAGTAAGCTGCACGTGGATAAAGAGAATAGAGCCCACGCTGGTTGGTTGGTCCCTTGGCACAAATACCAAACCATTCCTCGTTCATATTGTCTTCACCTAAAACAAAGTCTCTTTCATATCCACCATTGCTCCAAGAGGCATTGTTGTTGTGATCATCCAAAAATTCCGTTTGCCCAAACTTCCACCATCCATCGCTAAATTGAAAGGTAAAACCACCCAAGGAATTCCCGGATTTTCCCATACCAGCTGCATTTTCATATATCTCTTTCCAATTTCCAACCATATAATAGGCTTGAGACAATTGGTCTTCTGTATTGTTGGTTGCGCTAAAAGCATCTGCGCCAAACTCAGTAAACATTATAGGTTTTTTGAACTCTTTTTTTACTCGTTCAAAAGCATCTCCAAAAGAAACCCCTCTGTACATGTTAGTACCCAATATGTCGACATCCTTGCATTCTTCTGCAATGATTTCTAAAAAGAGCAAATCCCCATTGCAAATAGCCACTGGATGATTTGAATCCATCCCTTTCATTTCAACGGCTGCTTGATTGAACAATTTATACATTGAGCGAGCAAGTTTTGTTGATTTTCTATCCTCAAGAGGGATGTCTTCTGTTTCAGCCCCTTGCCAAAACAATCCATAGTTGTTTTCATTCCCTAATAAATACATTAACAATCCCGGAGTGCCTCGATATTCTTCTACCAGCGTTTTCACTTCCGAAAGCAATAGTTTTTTTGTCTTTGCATCCCCATAATCTGTATTTGGAATCCAAGCCCCACCAATTGTCAGTCCATAGCGACCAAAAGAGTGATTGAGCATCGTGTAAATACCGTAGTTTTCATAAATATATTGGATCCATTTGGCAGGAACACCTGAATATTGTCTGATGACATTGACACCCATGTTTTTCAACAATAACATTTCAGCATCTAAGGCAGATCTAATTATTTCATCTGATTGTTTCCAAAGACTGTAGGTGAAATTGTTGCCAATTGGGATATAATCCCAATTCATGCCATTTATCATAAAGTCTTCACCATTAACAACCAATTTCATCTCATCGTTTTTCTGCTCTATTTGAACGACATCCGATTGGGAAAATAGACTTGTAGAAATGATAAAAGAAAGAAGCAAAAAATAAGGATTCTTTATTTTCATTTTAAGGGTTGGTTTATAGACAATCATTTACAATTGTTTGTATTTTTTAATTTTTTTAGTAAAAACTTTAGACAACTTCCTAATTTATAACTAAATATATAATTCTTAAAAGAATTGACAAACCCTATTTGAAATTTAATAGTGTTTAGCCTTTTATCTGACTTGTTATCTCATTTGTTTTCTGCTGAAAATTAAGGGGTTGGACCCATTTGGATGCTTGGTAGGCATTTAGCCTTTAGTTGCTGGCCTTTGGCTTTTTGATGATGATTGATGATGTTGGTTTTGTGTCGATAGGAAGCAAACGTCTCAGCCTGTGAACGAAAAGTCAATTTGGATTATACATAGCTCTTATCGGACATTTACTTGTGTTATGTGAAATCCGTTTCATCCAATAGTAAATTGGCCGTAAGGCAGGAATGAATAGGAAGAATTGAGACCAAATCTCCAATTTCACAAGAATCAATAAATTCCTTGTCAACTTTTAAGGTACCGTGCTCTTGGGACAATTTAGTGAGATGCCCTTGAAATTTTTCATTTTTAGACTGTTGATTTGATTTTGGCAATAACAGGCCATATATTTTACCATAAGATTCAGTCATAAGCTGCTCTTTTGAAAAGTGCACTGCTCCACCATAAATTATCACTTCGTTTCTCTCTGGATATTTGGAAACAATGATGCATTGAACTTTGCAGGCTATTTCATCCAAGCCACATGAGCCGATTTGCCATTGCATGAGATCATAATAGACAAAATTGCCAGGACGAATTTCGTCAATGCCATCAAAGCGTTCGATGACACTGCAACATGGGGTATCGCCGATCGATACAATTAGGTCTGGGTATTCCAAAATGAATTCGCTTTTCAAACGCAACATTGCAGATCGGCCCTTTTCGTAAATTGAACGAATTTCATCCACCCCTCTTGCAGAATAACTGTTTCCAAAATGACTGAGAAAACCTTGAAAATTAAGATTAGAGGAAGAACTGATTTCGTTTAGCAGCTCGTTTATCTCATCGGTCTTTGTGAAATGAACCCCACTTCTCGCATAATCGACATCTATCTCTATTAAGATGTTTACTTTAAAATTAACTGTTTGCTTTATTGCTGTAACTTGTTGTGTATTGTTTACAAGAAGATTTAACTGAGTGTTTTTGGGAAACAGCATTAGTTTGTCTTTTTCTAAGACATTAAAAGGAAAGGCTATAGTAATATTGGACCAGCCTCTTTTAGCAAAATATTGAGCCATTCTTACAGATGATACTGTTATTTTGTCAACACCAACAGTTTTAAACAATGAGGCAATTCTAGCGGATTGATGAGTTTTGAAATGTGGTCTAAAAATGGCATTGTTTGCACGGCACTTTTCTACCATCTTGTTGATGTTTTCTGAGCATTGTTTCGTGTCAATCTGAAGGGTAGGGCTGGTGATCATTTCTCTCTCTTTCTATTAAATGCAAGTTACTAGATTTTTTTTAACACCTAAAAAGTGTTGCTCATTAAGCCGTAGGAAGTTTTTGAGATTAACTGTACGGTTAAATACTGCCGACTACTAATTAACTGAAAATGTAATTATTAACTGAAAAGTGAATTTGCGTTGAGTTGATAGCAGAAGGAATGATTGCAAATCTTGATTTTTCTGGGCTTTTAGCAAAATCATTGAGCAAGTCAGTGAATCAGTTCGATTATTTAATAAACACTAGACACTAGACACTAGACACTAGAGTGCAGACTTGATTGTAGACTCGAATAATTGACAAAGCAGGGCTTTCTTTTTGTCTTATCACCATTGTTCCCAGAGGACTGAGTTTGTCAAGGAATATATAAGTCATATAAACTTGATGGTTTGTGCTGCTGCAAGCAAAGGTTTTGTGGTTCATTGATAGATCCCCAAAAATGGATTTAAAGAATGCTTTCAGGTGTTTTCTTTGGATTAATACGCTTGTTAGATTCGAGTTTTTAATCGTTAGGGAGGCATATTAATTTTTTAAGTGCAAAATTCCCTTGATTGTCTTGAATTTAATTAAATGAAAAATGAAAAATATTCATAATAACAAATATCTTGTGAGGCAGTTTTATTTAAGTCCAATGCTAATTGTATTTCTATTCAATTTTTGAGATTTTAACCTTGGGTTGCAGGCGTTTTACCTGCTTAGGGTTCAGATTTCAGGCTTCGGACTGCCAAGTGCTATATTCTATAATTTTTTATTTATATGCTAATCGTTAGAGAGGAAGGAGAAGAAAAATATTTAGATTTTTTGGATCAGAGGATAAATGCTTATTATCAGCATAATTCTGTTGCAGATATCTTCCTGGAAGAGGATTGCTATAAAATAAGCATTTCAAAGCTCCCGATTAAATACTTGTTGGCATTCGAACAGGATCAATTTAAGAGTTTTATTGCGCATAGTGGTCAAAACATAGCTTTTACACTAACTCTTTCTCAGATTCAACCTTTTGATGATTCAATTTTAGGCTCATTCTATTGCAACCTCCAAATTTACAATCTATTTAAGAGCGGGAATGTTCAGTTTCAATTTTTGCCGAAAAGCGATTACGCCAAAGATTGGAAATATAAACTGAGTCCATCTGAGGTGATTGACTTTCTTTGCCAAAAGATAAACTATACTGACGAGTTAGTAGCTTTTGTAGACAAGGCCAAGGACGAAAGGGAAAAGTTTACTTGCAATGTAATGAGGAGTTTTGAGGAAAGTGATTCAATAAAAAATTCTGTACAATCAGTTTTGAATGATTTAAAACAAATTGTATTGATTTTAGATGGAGAATTGCAAAAGAATTCGATCATTCCTGATTATTTAAACGATGTAGAAAAATTTAAAGAGGAATTGGTCTTGCCTTTTTATCGAAAAAGAATGCAGGAGGTAGTCAGCCTTTCAAATGGTTTTTATATTGAAATGCATTTAGATGCCTTAAAGAATGAGATATTTAATAAGTTGGTCATTTGCAAAGGCCATCAGAGAACTGAGCACAGCAATGAAATTGTGAACTTGGTCAATCAGAGTTTCTCTGAAAAATATCCAGTGTTTGAAGAGGATAGTCCCATTGAAATAAATTCAATTACTTTTATCTTTTCAGGGGATTTAGATTATGTAGAAATTAATAAAATTAAAGTTCAATTGCATCCCGCCATTCGAACAAATACCTTTTTCTTCGGTCAAAAAGAGCTCAATAGCATTATCGAAATCTCATAAAAAAATTGTTTGTTATGAGAAAGTTTTTTATATCTTACAGTTTCGATGGTAGAATGTGATGAATTGATTGATTTTGATCATTTATGTGTGATAATTTATGGCTTAACTGTATTAAACCCCAAAATACAAAAATGAAAAATTTTTTTATCCTGCTCTTTCTAGTTTGTTGCCTTACTCAATGTAAAGAAGATGAAATTGATGTGCCACTCTTTTGCGATCTTACCGATTGTGGCGATCATGGAACCTGTAATGAAGCAGAAGAAAAGTGTGATTGTGAAATAGGATGGTTTGGAGAAACGTGTGAAATGGCTATTTTGGAAGATGGTTTTATAGAATTTGACATTTCCTATAACATTGTTAAAATGGTGGCCGATAAAGAACGGCCTTACATTTATGCCTTAGAAGAAAACAATAATGCCCTTTTAATAATTAACAAATCAACTAAGCTTATTGAAAAAACAATAGAGATTGGGATGGGCCCGATTGAATTGGATATTGATAAGAACAACAATACCATGTGCATTGCAAACAAGCTAAGTAATACTATCTCCATCATTGACTTAAACTTGATGGAACTAAGCCAAAGCATCAGCACGCCAACAGAAAGACTTCACAGAGTTTCTTTTTGGGGAAATGATAAATTGTTGTTTGTAGATTGTTGTCAACACGAAAACCTTCAACATTATGATTTAGTTACAGAAGAGTTTTCCAATGAAATTTTAAAAGTTTTTCAAACATATTCAGACTCCTGGAGTAATGTCAGAATGGCCACGAATGCAGATAAAACTGAAATGTTTATTGTAGATAATTATGTTTCCAGAGAAATGATTGCAAAGTTCAAATATTATATTGATCAACCTGCCCTCATTGAAGAGTCTCCTGAATATAATGTATTCGGATTAAATAAAGAAGATAATAGCAATGTGGTAATCTCAGGGGATGAATCATACATATTTTGCAACGCCCATAAATTATTATACCAAAACATGAATTCTGATTTAGGAATCTTTGGGGAAGATATATATGTTTCAAATTATGATGGTTCTCTTGTTATTGGCCAAGAAAAAATCTGGAACGGTAATGATTTTTCAGAGATATTGAAACTACCGATTAGCTCTACTGTTATGACACTTGATCCAGATGATCAAACGCTTTATTTATATCATAAGGACAGCCTTGTTAATAGAATTATGTTTTATGATTTAACACTACTTGAAAATTGTATATCGCATGTTCTCAATCCTTCATTAGAACTTATATGCGACAGTACTATTGTCTTAAATCCACTAGACATTTCAGCCAATGGTTTTGGTCTGACCTGGATGCCAACGGAAAGTGAGAACGTTGAAACTTACTCTGTGTTTCACTCTACAAATCTCAGTGAAGATTTCACACAAATAGCCGCTTTGAATTCTGATGCTGCGCCTTTTTATACAGATCCGAATTTTAAATTTGGTGTAAGGAATTTTTATAAAATAATCGCCCTTCTGGATAATGGTGAAACGATAGAAAGTAATGTCGAATCAGGAATTTTTGAAGGTGAAAACATCGATCTTGGGTTTAGCATTGAAAAAATGAAATTGGACAAGGAAAGACCTTATATTTATGCCCTTGACAAAATCAACGGTAATCTTTTGTTTATCAACAGAACCAACACGAATGTCGAAAAAATGATATATGTGGGTGCAAACCCTGTTGATATGGACATAAGTAAGGATAATATGCTGTTGTATATTGTTCTTCGTTATGAAAAGAAAATTGCAGTAATCGATTTGGAAACTCAAGAAAAAACAGATGAATTTTCTGTTGAAACTCAGTATGACGATGATTATTTGTACAGAATAGCGACAATGGGTGATCAGTATTTGATTGTTGCTGAAGAAGATCAAACCATTGATGTTTTAATGATAGATACAGAAACTCAAGCTGACCATCAGAACATTGATTTTGCATCAATTAAAGAGGCTGGATTAATTACTAATTCAGAAAAAGACGTTTTATTTATCACTGAATCTGGAACAACCGGCTCCTCAATACACCGATTAAATTTGGTGAATGAGTCCTTAAGTTATGACCAAGAGTCTACCTCTTCAACGAACTTTGAAACTCGAGATGCTTGTATTTCAGGAAATGATGATTATATTTTCTACAACCGCTATAAACTCAATTCAAGTGACTTAACACCGACTAATGATCAGAGGTTTTCGGAAAGTATAATTAGTTGTACCTATGATGGAAATATTGCTTTTGGCCAAAAATACATCTGGAATACCCTAAATTTTACCATTATTGATTCTATGCCTTTTAGCTCAAATCTTAAAGTATTGAGCCCTGATGAAGAAATATTATATATTTATAACAATTCCAATAGTAAAATATACTTGCATGATATGAATTGAGGATAAATGGATTTCAAACATTATTGATCGAAAATTCCACAACTATAAATACATTGAATATAAGTTTTTAGACAGTTTCATTCCATTGTATAACTTTGCTTGCTTATGACATTGCTTCGCTCGACATTGATTTTATCGGAAGCTAAATATTCATCAAATCATTAATTCATCAAATTTATCAGTTTGTCAAGCATAAGGTTTGGCGTAATTTCTATAACGCTTATCCTGTTTGCAATATCCTATTTACCTGAGTTCGATTATAAAATTTACATTTATTGGGGTTAAAAACGATATATTTTGTTTGAAAATAATAAGTTAGAATTTATTAATTTAGATCGAGAGGGTCCGAATATTTTGATACTATTTGCCTGTCATTTTTCTTGATAAAAATGACGAAAAATCAAGGACTTACGTCATTTCTTAACGCTTCGAAACTTGCTTAAATCCTAAAAAAAATAAACTCGCTTTATTGAGAATTTATTAAGTTTTCTAAAAGATTTGATGACAGGAGTTATTTAAATCAACTAGGCTCAAACAGCATTTTTTTTAAACGGATTTAAGTAAGTTCCTCTGCTAAAATGACAAATGTCCGGAATTTCAATTAAATCAGGAAAATAAATTTTGCTACTGCCTGATAATCAAAAGGTTCAAAATCGAACTTCGGTTAATAGACATTATTATTGAAGGGAAGATTTTAAGCTTATTGGGATTTATGAAATAGGCGCCTTGATATTCCTTTTTTTTGCATAAAAATAGGGCTTGCATTAAACAATGCAAGCCCTAACATGATAAATTGGGTTTTACAAATGGGATTATGTAATA
>CALBCY010000190.1 GCA_937927195.1 uncultured Chitinophagales bacterium | reverse complement strand
AAAAAAAAGAGCCTCCCTTATTTTACCAAATAAGGAAGACTCTAAATGCTATTTCTGTGAAATCACAGATTGAAAATTTAATCGTAATTAAACTTTCAGTATACAAACTGGGAAATTTGTAGAAACTCTTAAAAGAATTTCAAGGGTATAAATATGCAAACTTTTTTCTATGAATGGAATTAAAAGCCTTTAAAATAGAAGCTTTAGGTATGGAATTGGAAAAATTGAGTATGAAATTTGGTCAATTAATAGGACCATTTGAGGTAAGCTGCAGCCCAAGTAAATCCACCTCCAAAAGCAGAAAGAACCAAATTGTCCCCTTTCTTTAATTTGTCTTCCCATTCCCATAGACAGAGTGGAATGGTGGCAGAAGTTGTGTTGCCAAATTTTTGAATATTGAGCATTACCTTTTCATCAGGCAATCCCATTCTTCTTTGCGCAGCATCAATGATTCTTTTATTGGCTTGATGGGGAACAAACCAATCGAGGTTTTCAGGGGTTAAATTATTTCGCTCCATAATTTGAGCAGAAATTTCTGCCATTTTTGTAACGGCAAATTTGAAGACAGCGGCTCCTTCCTGGTGAATAAAATGTTCTTTGTTCTGAACAGTTTCCAGCGTTGCTGGATTTAATGAACCTCCGGCTTTTTGGTGAAGGTGTTTGCTACCAACTCCATCACTTTTTAATAAAATATCAATAATACCCGTTTCTTCTTCAGTTGCTTCAATGAGGACGGCCCCGGCACCATCTCCAAAAATAATACAATGAGATCTGTCAGTGTAATCGACGATGCTGGACATTTTTTCAGCTCCTACTAACACTACTTTTTTGTAAGCGCCATTTTCCACAAACTGTTTGGCGACAGATAAGCCGTAGATAAATCCAGAACAAGCGGCTCCTATATCAAAACTTGGAGTGTCTTTTAAACCAAGTTTTCCACTAATAAGATTGGCTGTTGCAGGAAAAAGCATATCTGGAGTGGCAGTACAACAAATAAGCAGATCAATTTCGGAAAGATCTGTATTGGTTTTTTCTAACAATCCTTTAACGGCTTCCAATCCAAGGTCGGAACTGGCGAGGCTAGGATCTTTTAAAATTCTTCTTTCAGATATACCGGTTCTGCTTCGAATCCATTCATCATTGGTGTCAACCATCTGCTCAAGGTCCTTATTACTAAGAACATCAGCTGGTACATAACCATAAACTCCTTTGATGGTGGCGACTAGTTTGGTCATTCGTAATTTGATTAAAAGCTAAATATACCTGATAAATATTGATATGGGGTAGGGTAACAAATTTTTCCGATAGTTCATTTTGAAAGAATCGGGCAGAAGGTAAGGCACATTTTACCTTAATTTTATTGCTGAAAAATATTATAAAAATAAGCCTTGAAGATATTAATTCTTCAAGGCTTATATATTTTTTTACTGTTTGCTTTTGAGATTAGTTTGCACTAATAGCTACTTTACCTTTGTAGTAAAGGTTGCCATCATCATCATAATAAGCACGATGCCAAAGGTGAGCGATTCCAGTTTCTTTGCAAATGTGAACGTGTGGAACTGCCGCGTTTTTGTGTGTTCTTCTTTTGCCTTTTCTTTGTTTGGATATTTTCCGTTTAGGATGTGCCATTATAGTATATTTTAATTTTTCTTAATATTTTTCAATGCTTCCCAACGAGGATCTATTTCCTCCTTGTCTTTGATGTCTTCTTCAAAATTAGCTTCGTACGAAATTTCACAGCCTGGATTCCCTTCCTCATCATCTGAGTGGACCTTTTTTATAGGAATACTCAAGATGACAAATTCATACAAATATTTTGCTACGTTCAAATGTGTTTGACCTCGGGGAATGTATACAACATCTCCCATTTCATCAGCCGGATCAGTGCCCGGAATGATGTTGTCATCAAATTTTACTATAAGCGGATGAGAATCAGCAATTGGAAACCAAAAGGTTTCGGTGCATCTGTCACAATCTGTTTCGATTTTACCATCAATTTCAAAAGTCAATAGAAAAAATCCTCCTTTTTCGAAGTGCAGATTTATTTCAAATTCACTTTTTTCCATGTTTGTATTTTCGAATTGTTCGAAAAATTCATTGGATATTGAATAGGTAAACAGATGCTTCCCAGGTTTTAAACCTACAAAGGGAATCTCATATTTGTTAAAGGGTTTCAAGGAACGAAATTTTGAATTTGCAAAGGTACGTAATGAAATACTTTTTTACAAATATATAGGGGTTTAATAGTATTTAAGCCCCTATATATTTTATCTAATCTTAAAACGTCTCAAGTCTCGATTTGATTCCTTAAAAAGGAATTTATTTTTGCGACGTCTTACAATGCTGCTTTAAATCTTCCACTTAGACACAATTTTAAACCTATTTAGCTTAAGGTAATGTCTACTTGAACAAGATTAATGAAAGTTTGAATTCTGCTGTTAATTTCATCCTGACTAAGGTCTAATAGTCTATTTGGACCGAATTTTTGCACACAGAAAGAGGCCATTGCTGATCCATAGATTATTCCTCTTTTCATGTTCCCAAAAGAAATATCGTCTGTAGAAGCAAGATAGCCCATTAATCCACCTGCGAAAGTATCCCCTGCGCCTGTTGGGTCAAAAACTTCTTCCAAAGGCAAAGCAGGGCAGAAAAAGACCTGATTTTCATTATTGAAAAGCAATGCACCATGTTCTCCTTTTTTTATAATCAGGTATTTTACACCCATTTCAGCGATTTTACGAGCCGCTCTAACCAAAGAGTATTCCCCAGTAAGTTGCCTAGCTTCTGCATCATTGATTGTTAAGACATCAATTCTGGAAATAACGCTTTTTAGATTGTCCATTGCGATGTCCATCCAGAAATTCATGGTGTCCAGCATTACCAGTTTAGGCTTTTGATTCATTTGATCCAAAACCTTGTTTTGAAGACTAGGATCTATATTGCCAAGCATTAGGTATTCCGCATTTTTATAAGCCTCAGGAATGATTGGATCAAAATCGGCCAAAACATTCAAGTCGGTTACTAGGGTGTCTCTGGAATTCATATCATTGTGATACTTTCCAGACCAAAAAAATGATTTTTCACCTTTTTTGATTTGCAATCCTTCCACATCGATGCCTTTGGATTTAAATTTAGAGATCATATCAGCTGGGAAGTCTTCCCCAACAACAGAAACAATTTGCTGCTTAGGGTAAAAATATGATGCCGCTAGCGTAATATAGGTGGCTGAACCACCGATTATTTTATCAACCTTGTCAAAAGGGGTCTCAATAGCATCAAAAGCTACGGTACCTACAGTAAGAAAACTCATTTATTAAATTTTATTTGAAAATAATTCCCACAAAGATTGCAAGAATATTTTATTTAAATTATCTTTGCACTCCATTTTTAAATAAATGGTTTAAAATCCTCCTTAGCTCAGTTGGTTAGAGCGGTTGACTGTTAATCAATAGGTCCCTGGTTCGAGTCCAGGAGGGGGAGCATCAAAAGCCTTGTAAACATTAGTGTTTGCAAGGCTTTTTTGTTTTTGGTCCCTTTCAATTATGTTGGCTAGAAATGAAAATTGTATTTCCTTGCCTAAGGAACTCACCATCAAAAGACTTTTTCATATTCTCAAGATAGCTTCGTTCTGATCCTTTTTTTTCAAATACTGAATGTTTTATTGTCAAATTTTTGCTCCCCCAAAAAAATCTTATAC
>CALBCY010000189.1 GCA_937927195.1 uncultured Chitinophagales bacterium | reverse complement strand
GCAAAAAAAACGTCCAACAAGAAAATATGTGGATATATTTTTAGATCATTGTCCACACTTCTCAAATGAAACTATTGCCGATTTTTGCTATGTTAAACCAGAATTTGTAGGGCAATTAAGCGAACAAAGAGCAACGGGATTTTTTTAATTCAAATCTCCTAAAAAGCAATGACTTCATTTAATAGACCGACAATAGACCGATAATAGACTGAATCCTATTAATGAATGTAGAGATCTATTTTGTTCCCATAGGCTACCTCAAAATCTCAATCAACCGATCAGGATAATCGGTGATGATCGCATCTACTCCCAATTCAATCATTTCCTCCATGTCTTTAATCTCATTCACCGTCCAAGGAATGACCAACATCTTTTTTTGCTTCGCCAACTTGATCAAGGCTGGATTCACCAACTTGAAATATGGACTGTAAATATCAGGCACAAACCCCAACTCCTTTAAATTCTTCGCTGGACTTTTAATGTGATCGATTAACAAGGCCAATTTCATCTCAGGCATTAACTTCTTAACCGAACGGCAGGTCTCTAAATCAAATGATTGAAGATTACAACGTTCAACCAGTTTTCTCGAAACGATGTCATCAAGAATCAACTGAACCAATTCGTCAGTAGAAGGAAAGTTCTTACCTTCTAATTCAGTACTGCGTTTTATTTCAATATTGTAATGAACAGCCCTTAACTTATTCTTTTTTACATATGCCTCGATTTGGTCAAAGACCTCGGTCATCAAAGGCTTGTTTACTTTGAAATTCTTTTGCTCCGAAAAGCTGGGATGTTGCAGACTTCCACAATCATATTTCAATACTTCCTCAAAAGTCATTTCAGCAATGTTGTGCTTCTTTTCATTGGCTTTTGAAATGGGGTTTCCAGCAGGATCCAAACAAATTTTCGCATTCATAAACCCTTCATGCGAAACCAAAACTTTTCTGTCTTTGGTCAAAACTACATCCATTTCAAGCGTATGAACCCCCAAATTGACAGCCTCCAAAAATGCTGAAATACTGTTCTCAGGTCGCAATCCTCGGCAACCGCGATGACCATGAATTAGGGGTTTGTTCAAATTGCTATTTGACTTCATAGACGATCTTTTAGTTTTTTTTTCAATGTAAATTTTTCCATCCTTCATAACAAAAATTACGTTTTGTAGTGTTTTAATGTTTTCAATCGGATTCTCTTCAACCGCAATAATATCCGCCAATTTTCCAACTTCAATGGATCCTATTTCATCCTCCATACCCAATACCGAAGCATTAACTGAAGTGGCTGAAATAATGGTTTCCATTGCTGGCATGCCTGCCTCTACCATGTATTCAAATTCCATCGCATTCTTGCCATGTTTGAAAACTCCAGCATCTGTTCCAAAAGCAATGTTAACTCCATGCTTGTAAGCTTTGGCAAAAGTATTTTGAATTTGTGGACCAATCTCCAATGCTTTTGGGCGCACAATTTCGGGAAAAAATCCATCAATTTTAGCAGAATCCGCAACAGACATTCCAGCCGTAATGGTTGGGACATAATAAGTGCCATGTTTTATCATCAAATCCATTGTCTCTTCATCCATATATGAACCATGTTCAATGGTTGCAACTCCGCCTCTAATGGCTCTTTGCATCCCTTCTATTCCGTGGGCATGAGCGGCAACTTTGACGCCGCGATCTTTTGCAGTTGCAACAATGGCCTTTATTTCTTCTTCTGTAAATTGTGGGCCTTTCCCGTCTTTGGCAACGCTGAGCACTCCTGCGGTGGCTGTTATTTTGATCCAGTCCGCACCATCTTTCACTTGCTGTCTTACGGCCTTCATGCACTCATCAGATCCATCGCATACTCCTGCTTCTGGTCCGGGCATATGACAAAGCAAATGATCGCCATATCCATTTGTTGGATCTGCATGCCCACCAGTAATGGCAATGGCTTTATTGACAGAAAGAATTCTTGGCCCACGAACCGTTCCACGTTTAATGGCGTCACGGAGTGAAGTGTTAACCCCTGTTCCTCCCAATTCTCGAATCGTAGTAAATCCTGCCTTTAAAGTTGTTTCAGCATTTTGAACAGATCGGAAAGCTCGGTCAGCCTCACTTTTTGTAAAGCGGTCCAAGAAAGAACTTTTATTGTACTCCCCTTCAATATGAACATGCATATCGATCAAACCTGGCAAAACAAAATGTTCTCTGTGGTCTATTATTTCATAATCTTTTTCTTCCTGAAATCCCTTTTCAATTTTTGTGATTTTATTCCCTTCCACAAATACAGAGACCTCTTTTTCAATTTTTGAATCTAGGCCGTTGATCAAATGGCCGCAATGCAGAATGTGCTTTTGAGCTGACGTTGGCAATTGTAAAATGAGTAGGATAAGGATTAGAAAATATTTCATGTCAACAATGAAATTAGTGAATCTAAAAGATAGTAAAATTTGTTGGTCTTACTGAAGTAAATTTGGTAAAAGTGTTGGAAGTTTTTTCTAACTATTATTCGCGGTTTTATATTTGCAAGTATATTATTGCCTCGAATCTTGATTCAATAACATGGAGATGAAAACTGAAATTTGCAATAATTTTGTCAGGTTTAAAGCATTTGGATTTTTATTTTACCAATAATTCGTTGAACAGGGATAAGTAATTTATATTTGGAACCAATCGGCGATAAATGAATCTTCACTAATTTTTCCTGCCGTAGTTCAAGGAGAATTTATTTTCTATTACAATTCTGTCAGTATTTTATGCTTCACTTTGCAGCATAGTTTTGTTTGAATATGATTCAAATAAAATATTGAACAATTGATAGCCTTTCTAAATCCAAAAGATTTGATCATGGAATTTCTATGCCCAATTCTTATTCAATAATATTTTAATCAATCTTATAAAATGAATTTAAAAACAAGCAATTTTAACAGTGTTCACAAAAGAGGCATAAATGCTGAAAACGTAGGCACGATCATTTCTCAAGAGCAATTCAAAGATCTAAAGGAAAATTTTGAAGTGAAATTTCCAGAATTGCCTTCTTCGGTATCCATTCCTCGAAAATTAATCGGGCAAGTTCTTGGCCACTCAAATCATCCGAAAGGAATCAGGTTTATGTATGGCTTGGATGATCTTTTGAATCCCAATTCTGTGCAAATTTTTTTAGTTCCATGTACTAGCTTGAACGATGACTCCATTGGCTCAGCACCAATCATTTCAAATATGATTTATTTGGATCACCATGGAGTTTCTTTTAGTTTGAAACAAATGGCAAGGAGGACTTTTAATTGGGTGAAATACATCTCAGCTTTTACGCCTGAGCAGAAATACAAAGAATTGACAAGAGGCAATTTTTTCGGTAAAAACATTTTGAACGAATACCTTGCTGATAATGAATTTCAAAGTTTGTTATTCAATTTTGGTTATGAAAACAAATCTATTCAACCCGTTTTACAAAGACTAAATGAGTTTAACGAAATCTATGCGGATGAAACAACAGACAACTCATGGCCTTGTCCATCTTTCTGTCCCGGATCACCCGAGACTTGTTTCATGACTTTGGCTGCTGAGTTAAATGCCGATCAAACAGAACTCAATCAAATTCGAGCATTCAGAGACAAGGTAATGCTTGGAGTTGAAGAGGGAGGCACTTACTTTGAAATGTATTACTTGGTCAGCCCTCAAATTTCACGAATCATAAACAGTTTGGACAACCGCAATGAAATATTAACCAAACTCTATGAAAACAAGATTGTAAAATTTAAGCAATTGTTGGAAGCATCAAGTATTGAAGAAGCAAGCGATTTCATGAAAGAAACCTTAGATGGAATGGTCAAGG
>CALBCY010000188.1 GCA_937927195.1 uncultured Chitinophagales bacterium | reverse complement strand
AGCCACTACATTTCTGGCTTATTGGACAGTAAAATTACTTATTGGTTTAATACGATTTAAACCATAAAATGTCGCACATAAATGATTAAAATTAATCAAATGCCTTCGTTGAAAAGCCTCGCTTTAGCTATGGCTAGAACTCCGTTTTTCGCCTCGGCCTTGATCAATTTTATCATCATATCCAGTACGACATTTTATAATTCAATTCGTATAAGAACATCGCCTTGCAATACGACTTGGGATAAAAGTGATTTCTAATTTTTCACCACGGATAAAAGAGGTTAGTAGAGGTTTGGAATCAAGGATTTATTTGAGTTTTGTACAGGCATTGACGGATTGCGGCAAAATGAGAAAACATCACAATTGGGACTATGCATGATGGAAGCCAGATAAATGGGAAATGAAGTACACCAATATTTGGTTGCTCAAAGCCAAACTGCTGCAGCGGACTTTCAATTGAGAGCGTTGCTGTTACGATAATGTTTATCAAAAATCCTACAAATAGAATATTCCAGATGAGCAAACTCTTTTTGGATTTAGAGCGATTCACGAAAACTAAATAATAAACCAGCGGAGCGGTGATCCCTGCGAGTATATCAAAATTTCGGCCTTCAAAAGTCATTTCAATAGGAATCATTTTGGAAACAAAAAGGTAAAACAATCCAATTTCAACAGGAATTCTAATGGTGTGTAAAATTGTAAGCCAACGAATATCCAAACTGTCGATAAAAGATTTGCCTTTTTTATTGTTGAAAAGAAAAAGCATCAATACGAATGTTGGAAAGACAACCAAACCTAAGAGTGGTGGATGGGCACCTGTTTGTGCAAAAAAACCAGAATATGCTGTTAGCCCAACAAATGTTAACCAAACGAGAATGAAGACAATAAACTTTTTCGAATTATGAGAAGCTTTATAAAATAATAAGACTGTTACAATAGTCAATAAAATAAAAGCGAGGTTTAGTAAAATTGGAACTGGTAGCACTTATTTATATTTTATTATTTCTCAAATACAACAGACTCATTACTTCATTAAAACATTCTTAAGACATCCCTAAGACATTCTTAAGAAAAACAAATTGGCGATGGTTTTATTTACAGATTCATTGGTTTTCTTTACAATCCTAACTGGATTCACATTGTTATCGTTTATTTCTTTTACCATTGCTTCTAACATTTTAGCTGCGATGATTTTGTGAAATGGTTTAACGATTGCAAAGTAAAACTTACCCAACAAATTGTGATTTTCGACTGTGGTTGATAGACTGATCTTTCTATAATCGTTTTGACTTCCAGTTAACAAAATAGATATTCGGAAATTGAGATGTTTGTCGTCAGCTCCAAATATTATTTCATTATCACTTTTATCAAAAACTTCAAATTGTCCTATTTTTTGTCCGACTTCACCATTAAACTGATTTAGGGTTTCGGTTCTATCAAGGCCATATTCTTCAGATGTTTTAAGACCGATTTTAGCAACAATTTTATCGCGGAGCAGCATCATTTTTTCAAGCCATTTGGGGGCAGCTGAAAAAAAAGCTTTCATGGCATCAATTGGGGTCACTTGCTCATTTGGGTCGTGAAATGCCATTTCGTAAGTATCTGTGTAATCAAGTTTATTGAGTTCGGTACTCAAGATAGATTTTTTTGGGAAAGGGCTGAATTTTGCTTTCATGTCCTCGTTATTTGTTTGTAATAATAAAACAAATGTGTGCACTGTTTGGTTCATTTTTCTGAAGCAGCAGGCTATTGTTTTTTTTCAATGATTCTCAGCAAGCTCTATGGTAATCAATATCGGCCACTTGGCCGTTTTCATCGACGACGCGAATCCAACCTTTGAATTCTTTTCCTGTTTTGGCTTTTTCCAATTCTTCTTCTGTATAGCAGCCCTCTAATTTTGTTTCTAATTCGTAGATTAAGACTTCTCCCCAATAATCAGAAATTTTTCCGGTGAAATGAGCGATGACATGTTTGGATTCCAATAAATTTAGAATGACCTCTGAATCCAATGCTGGTGCTGAACGCAATCTGTATTGATCATAACCATAGATTTCCCAAGTTTGATGTTCGATTATGTCTTCTGCAAAAGTTACCGGAAATAAATATGGATCTATTTCCTCTAAGCTCAACCAATAACCCGAGCCATCTGAATTGAGCACTTTGATAAAGCCATCTTGTTCATCGTAATATTTCATAAAATGAAATTCACCTTGATAACCCGTTTCAAAAAAGTCAACAGATTTACGATTAATGTTTTCGTATTTGAATCTTTGAGGAACGATAACATGCGCAGACCCGACACCTTTGTAGAGAAACAAATCAGCCTTTCCTACAGCTGATCCATTGGCTTGGCTGTATAGTGAAATTTGAATGGTATCCTTGACCGTTTTACCATAAGAGAACAATTGGCCATCAAGAAATCCCAATGGATAGTTGTTTGTCTTTGTTTCAACGGGAATTATTGTCTGGTGTTGAATGGTACTGGATTTAAAAGAAAAAAGGCCAATCAGTATTATTCCAAATAGGTAAATTATGCTGTATTGTTTGTTATTCATTGGATTGATGTTAGGATTAATTTATGATTCGCTTTCAGTTTTTGATTTTTACTCTAAGATCCCAGATGCGGATTCACAGATATTTACAAGTACAAATATTCAATTTATTCAACATGGGCTGGTACGCTGTTTAAAATCTCTTCGATTTCTTTTCTAAGTTCATCGTCTAGGTTTCTATACCAGTCGATGTGGGCAGACCATTTGCCACAACCACCAGGAAAGCCTGGACCTGGACATTGGGTTTGTGCCCATGTTCTAGAACATTTCGGGCATTTTCCGCAAGTATCAAAGGTGTTCCAATTGTGACCACAGATACAGCCCCAATAAGGGCCACCGTCTGGTTTCCAACTACATTTAGGGCATAAAATTTCAATTTTCATAATGAAGTTTTTTGAAATTTTCAATTCAACATTTCAAGCAATTTTCTCATTGTATTTAAATTGCGAGTTGTTGCTTTTACTTTCAGTTTTTTTTCAAAGAAGTTGTTGCTTATTTTAGTCTTGTGGTATGAACTTGGGCAGTAAATATAAACGACTCCATTTTGATTGTCTATGGTAAAAACATCATCGCCAAAATCCATATTGACAATTTGGTCGATGTTTTCCTGTTCAGCTTTTTCTTCTAAAAGTGTAAAGAAAATGCCCTTGGCATGTGAATTATCATTGTAAGGTCCATTTTCTAAAATGCATTTAATTTGCTCTTGATTCTTTACCAAAACTGGAACAGTTAGGTCGAATTTTTTCAAGATGGCCTTTTCAATTTTTACAGCGATTTTTTTTTGATCTGCTTTGATTGTTGTAAAAGCAAGGTTTCCACTTTGAATGTAGGTGGAGACATTTTTGAATTTCAAATCGGTCATCATATCCCGAAGCGCTTCCATCTTAAGTTTGTTCTTGCCTCCAACATTTATTCCTCTTAAAACTGCTATGTATTTTGCCATTTTATTTCTTCTAATTGAATGGGACTATTTTTTCTATTTTTTTTGCGGCCCTGATAGTAGCGTTATTTTGTGCTTATAAAAAATGACTGAAGTAGGGAGTGATGAAGGCTGAGCGACAGCAAAGACAAATCACGACCTTACGGAAGCATTTTTTTGAGCACAAAGTAGTAGCGGATAGCAGGAACTGCCGCCCTGATAATTACCTTACAAATTTCCTTCCAAGATTCTTGGGACTGGTAATTTTTAGGCGAATTAACACTGATTCTTGTTTGTTGTTTTGAAACCACAATAGGACACAATAGGACACAATAGAGCAGAACAGAATACGATAGAACAGAATGCGATAGAACAGAATGCGATAGAACAGAATAGGATAGAACA
>CALBCY010000187.1 GCA_937927195.1 uncultured Chitinophagales bacterium | reverse complement strand
ATCTGGGTTTTTATAATGGGTTGAAACAACCAAATAGATGCTTAACTTCGTTTGATTGATAACTAATGGTTGTTAACCTAAAAATCGGAAATGAAGTTTTTCACCTCACTCTTCTCAATAGTTCTTGGTCTTTTATTGTTTAGTCCAATTCTCTTCTCGCAATACGACGATGGAACGGTCATTTATTCAGAAAGCGATGAAAGCAATTTAAAGTCAATTTTGTACAACTATGCTGTATTTGATTTTGATGGAGACGACTTTGCTGATATTGTATCTGTTATAGACGGCGCAGAAAACAGTCCACATCAAATTAGCTGGTTCAAAAGTGATGAAATTGGCAATTTTTCTGCACAAGAAATCATTTCAGAAGTAGACAATCTTCATAAAAACAACGAAATATTTTATGCTGATATGAATGAGGATGATATTGAGGACATCATTTTTCAGAACAGTGAAACTGGTTTTACAATTTTTCTAAATGATGGAGATGGAAATATTAGCGATCAAATAGAAATAGTAATTGAAGCAGAAGAGATTGTAGGGGCAGATTTGAAAGAAATTGCTGATTTGGATGGAGATGGTGATATGGATTGCTTGTTTTTTGCCAAAATAGACAGCTCCTTTTACAATAATTATTTTGGACATTGTTTGATTGCTTACAATAATGGCAGTGGTGCATTTACAAGTCTGGAATATTTAGACAATTCTGATCCAGAAATATTTGTACTGATTGATACTGGAGATTTTGATGGAGATGGTGATTTAGATGTAATCAGTAGTGGACATGGTCATGTTCGCCCCAATGGAGGATTTGGTCCTGCCTCTTTTGAAAATCCATTTCTTAGATTTTATGAAAATGCTGGACCTGCCAATTTTTTAGACAAAGTAGAAATTAACTTACCTACATTCACCATAATCTTTCCTGTTACTGAGGAAGTTGAGCCAAGTTTCACGAATATAAAAGTAGCAGACATTAACAAGGATGGGATTCATGAACTCCTTGCTGAATTTGCTTTTAGGGCAGATTGTGAGGAAGATCTTCATTTACAGGAATGTCATTATCAATATCAATTCCATGTAATGGCCTATAACGCAGACGATGGTTTATTTGAAAACATAGAAGCCTACGATTCATGGCTTCATGATTATGGATTAAAAGCCAATTTTTCGAATTATTATGAATTCTACGATGAAGCTTTTCACTTTCAAATTGGACATTACAACGAAGACAACAACTTGGACATTTTGAGTGTCAATGTACCACAGGGAAAGTTGTTTTGGCATTTAGGAAATGGGACTGGAGATTTCACTGATACCGATCTTGTGAACACTAATAACCAGTATAGCAATAATCGTCCAGCTCTTAGAAGCGCGGACATAGACAATGACACAGATTTAGATTTGTTTGTACTCATAAATAGTGAAAGTTCAAGTGAACTAATCGTTTATAAAAATCTGTCACCAAATTCTAGTATTGATGAAATGAGTCATTTTAAAAATAAAATTGCCATTTCACCAAATCCAGTTCTAAAGAATTCATATATTCATATAGCTTTGCTATCCAATATAAGCCAATCAAATCTCAACTATGCGATAATTAATCTCAAGGGTGAAACTGTGGCAAATGGAAAAATTGGAGGTTCGAAAATAGTTGTACCCAATGTTCCTCTTGGCATATATTTACTAGAGATTGCCCACGGAGATGAAAAACATTTCAAGAAAATAATCATAGAATAGGCTTCAGAGATTATAAAACCGAACCGAATAACCCAGAGACTTAATAGTAGCATGAGAAATACTTCGCCGGAAGCCGCGCTCTAAAAAACAAGCACAATGAAAAAAATTCACATCCCAATCAAAATCATTTTAAGCACAATTTTGCTCTGTATACAGCTACATGCCCAATACGATACTGGAACCATTATATTTTCAGAGTCGAATGAATCAAACCTGAATTCGATTTTAAATAATTATGAACTTGCTGACTTTAACAATGATGAAATCCTGGACATTATTGTTATAATAGACTCCACTCAAAATCAGTCCAATAATTTGACATGGTATATGGGAGATGGGGCCGGTAATTTCACACTTCAACAAACAATTGCTACTATCGAAGACAGTTATATAGATAATAAAATTTTCACTGCAGACATGAATAGTGATGATTTTGTTGACATCGTTTTTCAAAATAGCGAAACGAGTTTCACCACTTACCTAAACAATGGCCAAGGACTTATATCTAATCAGTTAGAAATAGAATTAGAGCTAGGGGATTCTATTCGTACCCATTTAAAAGAGATTGCAGACTATGATGGAGACGGCGATATGGACGGTATATTTTTTGCAATAAATGATTCAATAGAAAGTGATTTCGATTTTGGCCATCTGCTAATAGCATACAACAATGGATCGGGACAATTTCCCATTTATGACCATTTGCAAAGCGGCAATCCGGATTCATTTGTATTACTTGAAACTGGAGACTTTGATGGCGATGGCGATATAGATATCATTTCTACAGGTCATCCTGAACTTGCATATGCAAATAGTAACCAAATTGGTCTTGGCACTTTATTTTTAAGGATATACGAAAACCTTTATGATATTGACACCTTTGCAATTAAAGAAATAATCCTGCCGACAATGATATTTGATTTTTTTAATTCAGAGTTCGGGCCTGTCTATACAAACATAAGGGTTGAGGACATAAATATGGATGAAACAGCAGAAATTTTGATAGAATATGGGTTCCTTGATTTTTGTACAAATATTAGTCACGCTTCTGGTTGTACATTTTTTTATCAATTCCAAGTGATGGATTATGATGATTTGAGTGAGGATTTTTTGACTTTACAAACCTACGATTCATGGCTTCATGGTTATACTTTATTTCCTAATTTGGTAGGAACTAGAGATTTATATTTTGATGCTTTTCATATAGCATTTGGGCAGGAAAACTATGACAACTTTCTGGATATTTTATCAGTCAATGTGCCTCAAGGAAAAATATTCTGGCATTTAGGAGATGGTCAAGGAGACTTTACCAATACGGAATTGGTCAGCACTAACAGTCAATACAGTTCCATTAAACCAGCTATAAGAACTGCAGATTTAGATCAAGACAATGATTTGGATGTTTTTGTTTTGCTCAATGATGAAATTTCGAGCCAGCTTACAGTTTACAGAAATATGAAGCCTAAATTGGGGGCTGATGAAATAACAAATTTCACCCAAGAAATTATCATTTCACCAAACCCAACAAACAGCAATTCTTATGTTCAGGTGAAATTTCCTAAGAACGAACACAACAGAATGAAGAAATTTAGGGTCTTTAATTTAAAAGGGGAAATCATTAGTAATGGTTTGCTTGAAAATAATGAAATATTCGTTGGTGATCTTCCTGCGGGGATGTATCTAGTGGAAATTTTGGATGGAAATAACCGATATTCTGATAAAATTATCATAGATTAAGGAGAGTACAAAGTATTTAGTATTTAGTACAAAGACAAGGCACGCAACCTTTGATAACACTAAAGGAAAGCTAGTAGAAAAAAGCTAAACAAAAAAAACAATTGAAATGAAATTTTACAATACTCTGATTCTGGTCATCATAACAATGGTATCATTGACCGCAACGGTTCAAGCTCAATATGACGATGGAACTGTAATCTATTCTGAATCGAGTAATTCAAACTTGGTTTCCATTTTGAACAATTACGAAGTTGTAGATTTTGACGGAGACGAAACACTCGATATTCTAGTGGTAATGGACAGTACTGCTAGCAGCCCCAATCAACTTGCCTGGTACAAAGGCGATTTTGATGGAAATTTCACCTTTCAAACTAATATTTCAGAATTAGGAAGTGATTATAGAAACAATGAAATATTTTATGCTGACATGAATGGGGATGAAATGAAAGACATTGTTTTTCAAAATGATCATTCAGCTTATACCATTTTTATAAATGATGGCAATGGCAATATCAGTAGTCAAATCAACAATGAAATAACGATTGGGGAATTTGACGGAATCGAGTTGAAAGAATTAGCTGATATTGATCAGGACGGAGACCTTGATGCGATCATCTGGCTTAAATTGGAAGGAGATGATTGGTGGCAATACAATGATGTCAATTTGGGGCATTGCCTGATTGGATACAATGACGGGGACGGTGCATGCTCGGTTTACAACTATTTGGACAATGACAATCCGGAGGCATTTTTGAATATTGAAAGTGGCGATTTTGATGGAGATGGCTATTTGGATCTTATTGCCAGTGGATATACTGAAATTTGGTCAAATGGAGGGGAAGGACCTCTTTCCTATGAAGTCCCGTTTCTAAGAATTTATAAAAACACCTCCTCTGGTTTTGCACCAAAAGAAGAGTTGGCACTTCCAGAAATAAACAATTTCAAACCAGCATTTACAATAATAAAATCAGGCGACCTTGACAATGATGGCAATGACGAACTATTGGCTGAATATGCCATCCGTGACAGTTGTCAGAGTGATCTTCATTTACATGGTTGTGCCTATTTTTATCAGTTTCATGTACTAGACTATAATTTACAGAATGAAGAATTTGTAAGCATAAAAGAATACAGCTCTTGGCTGCACAGTTATCCTGTTAAAGCTAGTTTCTGGAAATTTAATGAAATATATGACGAAGCATTTCATCAACAATACAATGATGTAAACGCAGACAATCAATTGGATATTCTAACCGTAAATGTTCCGCAAGGCAAATTGCAATGGCACCTTGGAGATGGGCAAGGCAATTTTGATGAAACTGAAATTGTTAACTCCAACAGCCTTTTCAGTAGCATCAAACCTGTCCTACGAACAGTTGACATCGACAAGGATGGTGATCTTGACGTTTTGGTTTTGCTCAATGACCCAACATCTAGTGAGCTAAGCTTATTTAAAAATTTGGCTTCGACAGGAACCAGTCTACCTAATTTAAAAAAGGATGAAATGGGCATTTTCCCTAATCCCTGTTCAGCCAATTCAAGATTGCAATTTAATTTATCCAAGCAACTGGACCTTTCGAAATTGACCTATTCCTTTTACAATCTCAATGGCAAAAAACTAGAGCATGGCATTTATAGGGATGGTGAAATTTTCGTACCCGAGTTAAACACAGGGATCTACCTATTCGAAATGACAGATGGAAAGGTTAAGCATTGCGAAAAATTGATGGTAAGGTAGGCTTTTGGTCTGGAGACCAAAAGGAAGCGGAATTTTGGTCTGGAGACCAAAAGGAAGCGGGCGGAATTTTGGTCTGGAGACCAAAAGTAGCGCAGCGCAGCGGGAGCAATAAAATACAATTCATGAAAACAAAATTCAGATTTTTAACAATGATTCTTATTGGACTAGCATCGATCCACTCCTCGGTGCAAGCACAACTTGTTATTAATGAAATTCTGAGTTCAAATACAATCGTAAATCTTGATGAGGAGGATTATTATGAATACAATGATTGGATTGAAATTTACAACCAAAGCAGCAATGAAATTGATATAAGTGGATTTCATTTGACGGACGATTTGGATCAGCCCAGCAAATGGACCTTCCCGCAAGGAACCATTATTGCTGCAAATGATTATCTGATCGTATGGGCAGATGGGAAAGACAAAGTCCCCGGTGATCAAGACTCTTTGATTTTCACCAATGTTTTGGTTTTTGAAATCGAAGGCCATCACAGTAATTTCAAATTAAGTTCTACAGGAGAGGAAATCGCTTTATTCAATTCTAATGGAGTAGAGCTAGATAAAATCAGCTATGGAAACCAGCTAGGGAATGTTTCTTTTGGGAGAAGTTCATCAGATCCATCTCAATGGGTGTATTTTAGTGTCCCAAGTCCTAAAGCTGTAAACAATACAATTGAGACGAATAATTTGGCTCAAATCGAT
Organism: uncultured Chitinophagales bacterium; assembly: GCA_937927195.1. Taxonomy (GTDB): domain Bacteria; phylum Bacteroidota; class Bacteroidia; order Chitinophagales; family UBA2359; genus JAHDGP01. The sequence goes on along the minus strand of CALBCY010000187.1, from coordinate 9,707 downwards.
GCGGTAATACATGACCCAATGGGAGGGATTTATTCCAATTCCACTTCTGTCACCCTGAATAGCAATGAACCCGAAGCAATTGTAAGATACACTTTGGATGGTTCTATTCCCAATGAAAATTCTTTGGAATATTCTGCTCCGATCAACATATCTTCTTCTACGGTGGTTAGATCAAGAGCATTCCTAAATGGAAGACTGGCAAGCAGCATTAACACTCAATCTTACCTAATTGACAATAGTATAAACCTTGCTAGTATATCCATTTCAACCAAGGACCCAGATCTTTGGAATCTCAGTTACGGTATTTATCAAAACAGTTATAAAAACAGGGAGATTCCGGCTTCTATTGAAATGTTTGACGACAATGGAACAAAACTATTTGGTGCAAATGCAGGAATAGAAATCTTTGGCTCAAATATATTCAATGCCCAGCAAAAACCTTTTGACATTTCATTCAAAGGAAAGTATGGAAACGATGTTTTATCACATCCCATTTTTAAAGAAAGAGGTGAAATAAGCTACAAAAATTTTGTCCTAAGAAATGGTGGAAATGACAATGGACTTTCCTTCTTTCGAGATGCCTTGGTCATGTCTATGGTCAAAGAATCTGCAATGAATTTGGACTATCAAGCTTTTGAGCCAGTCACTGTCTACTTAAACGGATCTTATTGGGGAATTTACAATTTAAGAGAAAAGCTCAATGAACAATATGTTTCTTATTTACACGATGTCGATCCAAACAGCATAGACATTTTAGAAGACAATGCAGAACAAAACCATGGCAGCCGAGATGCGTATTTAGCATTGACTGCTTTCATTGAAAACAACGATTTGTCTATAAATGAAAATTTCGATTATGTCGCTTCTCAAATAGACATGGATTCCTATCTTGATTATAAAATTTTAAAAATATTCATAGGCTATTGGGTTGACCTGGTCAATCTGAAATACTGGAAAAAAGCCAATGGCCCTGATGAAAAATGGAGGTACATTGCTTTCGACCTAGAACACTCTTTCGCCGAATTAACCGGCGATTCTTGTCAAGTAAACACCTTACAAAAAGTCATTTCAGCTGATGGAGAATTGCCAGAATGGTCAACTTTGTTTTTCAGAAAATTGCTAGAAAATCCGGCCTTTAAAAATGAATTCATACAACGCTTTTTAGGTTATTTAGAGACTTCTTTTAACAGCGAAAACATTCTTGGTATAATCGATCATTTGGAAGACTTGTATATGGATGAAATGCCTGACCACATTTCAAAATGGAGTTTCGATGCCTACGCTATCCCCTCCTACGCTGCTTGGCAAAACAATGTTGAAGATTTGCGAACTTTTGCAGAATGTAGACCTGCCCAAGTATATCAACACCTTTTAGATTTTGCCAACGAATCAGAAACGGTTAACATAAGCGTTGAAGTACCTGATTCTGAAATGGGAAACATTTTCATCAATGATGTCAAATTGGAAGAAGGATTTTTCTCAGGAACTTACATTAAAAACCAAGAAATCAGAATAGCAGCTCAGCCCAATATTGGCCATGAGTTTCTTGATTGGAATGAAAATTTTACCAATGACACCATTGAATATTTCACCACACAAGACAGTCTGTTTGTTCCGCATTTCAGCACACAATCAATTTCAATTTTAGCAGACACAATTTATTCAGATTCTATCCTTTTACTTGCAAACAGTCCATACTTTGTTTCCCGTGATATTGTCATTGATTCCTTTGCAACATTGAGCATTGAAAGTGGCGTTTCCCTTTTGCTTTCGCCTCAAGTCAATATCATTGTTCATGGAGCCTTGCTTGCGGAAGGAGAAAGCGAGCAAGAAATCACCTTTCAAATCAATGAAGATATTCCTTGCAGCGATAACAATAAATGGGGAGCCATCTCCTTCAAAAATGCCACAGGAACCAGCCGCCTTGTGCACTGCAATTTACTAGGTTCTTCTTATGGCTCAAACAGATACAAGGAAAAGGCCAGCATCCATTCATTTTACTCAAACATTGAATTGGAACAGGTAAAGATACCAGATGCCATTCAACCTTTTTATAGTGAATATGGAAACATTTCCATTATTGGCTGTAAATTTTATACCGATCTAACAGGTGATTTCATCAATATAAAATACGCAGACAATGCCCTAGTAGAAAACTGTATTTTTGAAGGCAATAGCGCAGAAGACACCGACGCCATTGACTTCGATGGTATTCACAATGGCGTCATAAGAAACAATAGAATTGAAAACTTTTTTGGTTTTAACAGCGATGGAATTGATTTAGGCGAAACCTGTTCTGATGTTCTGATCGAGGGAAATTTCATCAGCAATTGTTCTGACAAAGGCATCTCAGTAGGTCAATCTTCTTCTTGCATGGTCAGCCAAAACATCATTCTTGCTTGTGGGCAGGGGCTTGGAATTAAAGACAATGGTTCCATTGCAAATTTGGATCACAACACCTTATTTGGAAACACTTTGGGCATTGCTGTATTTGAAAAAAATGCTGGTGCCGGAGGAGGACAAGTAAGCATTAAAAACAGCATTGTTTCAAAATCCGAACAAGCCGCAATTTTTGTCGACAATCTATCGACGAACAATATCAGTTATTCCCTTTCGGACACAGATGCACTTCCCGGTAATAACAATCTTCAAGCAGAGCCAAGATTTGTAAATGCAAGCATCCTGAATTTTGAATTACAAGCAGATTCTCCCTGCATCGACAGTGGCGATCCAGACAGCCCACTCGATCCTGATATCAGCATCACAGATATTGGTGCTGAATTTCAATATCAGTCGCCAGGTGTTTTGGACATCGTTATTAGTGAAATAAATTACAACTCAGGAAGCAGCTGCAATATTCAGGATTGGATTGAATTGTACAATAAAAGCAACAACACTGCAATTGATGTTTCTGGCTGGTTTCTAAAAAGTGGAGCAGATGAATTTGAATTGCCCGAAAACAGCATCATCCCTCCCAATCAATATTTGATTCTTTGCCGCGATATTGATAATTTCCAAAGTCATTTTCCTGAAATTTCCGCCATCGGCAACTTCTCTTTTGGATTGGGAGCTGGTGGAGCGGATGTGAAATTATTGAATCAGGAAAAAGTCATCACCAATTTTGTCATTTATGACAATCAATTCCCATGGCCGCAAGGTGCCGATGGATATTGCAACAGTTTAGAATTGTACGATACAGAAACTGACAATACAATTCCATTTAACTGGCACACAAGTTTCAGCAACAAAGGCACACCGGGCACAAGCAACAGTCAGCAAGAAAAGGTATCCAATATTTTCATAAATGAAATAATGGCTGATAACGAAAACACCATCAGTGATGAAGCAGGAGAATTTGATGATTGGGTCGAATTGTACAACGGTGGAGACACAACAGTTAACATTGGAGGATTGTTTTTAAGCGATAAAATAAACAATCCAATGCGTTGGCGGATCCCTAGGACCAATACAGAGGAGACGAGCCTTGAGCCAGGAGCATTCAAAGTGCTTTGGTTGGACAAAGACCCAGAACAAGGAGTGCTTCATTGTGACTTTAGGATGGCTGCATCAGGCGAAGAATTGGGGCTCCGTTTTATTTCACCCAATGACAGCACGCTGCTTGATTCCATATCTTTCGGAATCCAAAGCCCTGCTATAACATATGGACAGTTTGGAGATGGAATGGGTAATTGGCAATTTCTAGAGCCCAGTCCCATGGCCACCAATGAATGGTTGGCAGCTATCATTGATATTGAGAATCCGAAAGCTGAAATTAAAATTTACCCCAATCCTTCCGATAAAATACTGAATATTCGCCTAGAAGATTTGCCTTCCAAATCCACCTCAGAGAAATGTAAAATCAGCATCTTTGACCTGATGGGAAGACTGGTCCACCAAACATTCAAAACAAATGAAAAGCATTTCACAATAGACATCAGTAAACTAGAACAGGGAAATTATTTTATGTCTATAAACAGCCCTAGTTATAGAGTTATGAGGGCCTTTATTAAAATTTGAACACTTCTACACACCACCACTGCATACCAACTTGTCATCTCGGGCTTGACCCGGATGGTGTGTGAGTAGTCTGTAGCAGATGGTTTGTTAAGTGGGGCGTTAGCCAGATGATAAGCGCACTGGTTAAAACTCTAGGACAACAAACAGAATTCTAAATTTTAATATCTATTTTAGAAGCATGAAATTAAGGATCACCCATAACAGCATTCGAATAAGAATTAGAAAATCTGAATTGGAAAAGCTTCAACAAAGAAACACGATAGAAGAAAGTGTAGCTTTCCCCAATGATGCTGCCTTCAACTTCGTCTTAAGAATTGACAATTCAGCAAATCACTTAAATGCAAAATTGGAAAATAGTTCTTTGATTTTGACCATTTCACCAAAGGAGGCAGAACAATGGATTGGCAGCAATCAGGTTGGAATTGAAACCAATATTCCATTGGATAAAAATGAACAATTGCATCTTTTAGTCGAAAAAGATTTTCCTTGTTTAGACAGACCTGAAGAAAACAAATCAGATACATTTTGGGAATTGGCCCCCGAAACACCCGATCCATGTTAATCAATTTCTCTTCAACATCATTCTAATATTATAGACATTAGTACTGGACAAATCCCAGCCTCCCTTTGGCTTATCACCAAAGGACCTACTACACATTTATAAGACGAACCATCCATCATCTTGGGCTTGACCCAGCAGGGCAGGCGCACCACTGGGCTGGCATACCAGATCACGTAAACCACCTGTTACAAACCACCACGATCCACAAACTACCCTGAACCACGAACCATCCGTCATCTTGGGCATGACCCAAGATTTCGTGAACCACCTGTTACAAACCACCACGATCCACAAACTACCCTGAACCACGAATCATCCGTCATCTTGGGCTTGACCCAAGATCACGTGAACCACTTGTTACATAACATCTGCCAAACAAACCACCCTGAACCACGAACCATCCGTCATCTTGGGCTTGACCCTAGCCGGGCTGGCGAACCAGTCACGTGAACCACCTGTTTCAAACCACCCTCAACCACGAACCATTTGTTACTCAAAACGCTTTATCAATTTGTTAATATAAAAACTTTATCTTTAATGAAATAAGTCAAAGCCAATGAAAAACTCAAGTCTATTCAGGATAATCATTTTTTACTTGATTGCTGTTTCATTGTCCAATTTGGTTAGGTTCAATGTGTTTAATACAGAGGAGTTGTTTCATTCATTTCCAGTTTGGACCAAAGCGCTAACAACACCCTTGCAATCTTTTGGTGTCTTTCTAGGAGCAATGCTTTCTATCTACTTTTTGAGGAAACAAAAGGGTGTTTCGAACTCCCTAATGGGAACTTCTGCAAAGTATAGTTTCTTAATGGCATTGGTTCCTCTATTGGTCTTCAGTATATTTGGCATCGAAAATTCATTAGGCATCCACCCGAATCTCTTGGGACTGATTATGGGAATCGCTCTTTTAATCTATTGTATTTTTGAAGAATACGGCTGGAGAGGCTATCTCGAAGACGAGTTAAAAGACAGCAAAGAATGGAAAAGAGTGTTGATCATCTCAACGCTTTGGTACGCTTGGCATTTATCTTTCCTTAACAATACCGATGTCCTTCAAAACCTTAAATTCTTTGCCATCATACTAGTTGGAACTTGGGGAATTGGGAAAGTGATTCAATCAACAAAATCAGTTGTGTCGGTGGCCTGCTTCCACATGATCTACAATATTTTAATTTTAAATGTTGAGAACAGCTTCCAGATCAGTGGCGATAAAAAACTCATAATTATCGGCATTTGTTCAGTGGTATGGATAGTATTGGTTAAACTATGGGAAAGAGATAATTTGAAGGCTTTGAATGAAAGTATAGAAACCACCTAGTTCCAATGCCCTCATTAATGATGCAATTAAAAAGATACAATGAAATTTAGGAAAGCTAAAAAGGAAGATTTAACAGTGATTATAGGAATGCTTGCCAACGATAAACTAGGCAAATTGAGGGAGGATTTCACAGAACCTTTATCTGAAAAATATTTGAACGCTTTTGATAAAATTGATCAAGATCCCAATCAAAATTTAATCGTTGTAGAGAATGATCAAGAGGAGGTAATCGGAACATTACAATTGACTTTTATTCAATACTTAACTTACCAAGGAGGAATTAGGGCACAAATTGAAGCTGTAAGAGTTAGGGAAGATCAAAGAGGAAGGGGATTGGGTGAAAGGATCTTCCAATGGGCCATTGAAAAATCCAAAGCAGAAGGAGCGCATCTGCTTCAATTAACCTCTGATAAAAAACGACCAGATGCCTTGAGGTTCTACGAGAAATTGGGATTCAAAGCTAGCCATGAAGGCTTTAAAATGCATTTTTGATATTACCTCCAAAACAAAAAGTAAAAAAACAAAAAGTAAAAATCACAAAACACACAAAATTTGACAAAAAGAAACAGAGGAAAACAATCCAGCGACGACATTTGGTTTGGACAAAAGTGGTTGGCATCTTTCAAGGAGGCGGCCGACGATGTGGGTTTCTTATTAAGTCGCGGTTATGCACATAATTCAGTATTGCAAATTGTGGGCAATCGCTACAAATTGAACAAGCGGCAAAGAAGTGCTTTGTTTAGAATCGGTGCGAGCGATCAAGAGATTGCTGTTAGAAATAAATCATCCTGCTCAGCAAAGGACTTGAAAAATAAAACTGTTGAAATTGATGGATTTAATATTTTAATACTCTTGGAAAGCACACTTTCAGGTGGATTTGTTTTTAAGGCAAGAGATGGACTTTACAGAGATATTTCCAGTGTCCACGGTTCCTATAAAAGAGTTATGAAAACAGAAGAAGCCATACTTTTGATCGGTAAAACTTTGAAAAGCTTAGGTATTCAGTCTGCCAAATGGTACTTGGATCAACCAGTTTCCAATAGCGGACGATTGAAAACCAGGCTAATGGAAATCAGTCGAGAAAATGACTACAATTGGGAAGTCGACCTGGTTTTTAATCCCGACAAAGTTTTGGCTGAAAGTGAGCACATCGCCATCTCTTCTGATGGATGGATATTGGATCGAAAAGATAAATGGTTTAACCTGGGTGCTTATATTTTGGAAGGTGAATTAGCTGAAATTGCCAATGTGATTGAGGTTTGATGCAAAGCCCATTTGTAATAGATATTATAAACCAAAGAAAAAAGCATATTTTAGAGTCAAATTCATTTCATGAAAAATCTATCGTCAATCATTTTTATGCTCATTGTCCCTGTTCTTTTCAGTTATGGACAAACGGAGAAAAAGGTATTGTTTCTCGGAAACAGTTACACGGCTTACAATGATCTGCCTTCCATGGTTGAGCAAATAGCTAACAGTGCCGGCAATACATTAATATTTGATCAGTACACCCCTGGAGGATATCGCTTTTCCAATCATTTAGGCAATCAGACGACCTTAGAGAAAATCAAAGCAAATGAATGGGATTATGTTGTATTGCAAGGGCAAAGCCAAGAAACTTCTCTGGGGGAAGCACAAAAAAATGAAGAGGTTTACCCTTTCGCCCGCGCCCTATCTGATTCCATTAAATCAGCCAATGAATGTGCCCATCCAATGTTTTATATGACGTGGGGAAGAAAAAATGGTGATGCCAACAATTGTAATTTTTTACCTTGGGTCTGCACTTATGAAGGGATGGACGATGCGGTCAAAGAGAGTTATATTTTTATGGCCCAAGAAAACAAAACTGAATTGGCACCTGTTGGAGCCGTTTGGCGATTCCTACGAGCCAACCACCCTGAAATAGAATTATACAACAATGATCAATCACATCCTTCCTTATTGGGTTCTTATGCTGCAGCTTGCGCATTTTACACCATGATATTCAAAGAAGATCCAACAGCAACAACATGGAATCCTCCGATGACAATAGAAAATTCAACGGCCATAAAAATGGCCAGCAAAGCTGTTGTTTTTGATGAAATTGAATCTTGGAATTTTACGGTCAATCCTGCAATGTCTGACTTTACCGAAAGTATAGAGGAAGGACTGGTCAATTTTACAAACAATAGCGCCCCATTTGATAGTTTACTATGGGATTTTGGCGATGGTACAAGCTCATTTGAGGCCAATCCAAGTCATGAATATTTAGAAAGTGGCAACTACAATGTATCCCTAACCAGCTTCAAGTGCGGGCAATCAGATACCCAAGTTGATTCTATAAATATTGAAATAGAGGAAGTGATTGATATGGGAAATGATGAATTGAAACATTACAAACCTTTCAAGGTCTATCCGAATCCGATAAATGATAAAATTAATATTAGGTTGGATCGAATTTACCCAAAGGTCAACATCACAATATTCGATATTACAGGTAAAGCAAGATTGACAAAAGCTGTCCGCAAAAAATCAGATTTTACAATGAATGTTTCTAATCTTGGATTGGGCATTTATACGCTAAAAGTGGAGATTGATGGTGAAATTTATTCAAGGAAGATTTGTAAACATTAAAGGATTGATGAGGTGCATTGTTGTAATTGCATCTATTGGTTAAGTACTAACTTAAGTTCGATTATTAACTAATTTATATTCAATATGTTAATTAGAAAGCAATTCTAAAATTGGCGAAATATTGGACATTTGTCATTTTAGTGAATGAATTTGCTTAAATCCGTTAAGAAAAAAATGCTGTTTGAGCTTACTTGAAATTTATCTTTATCTCCAAAATTATCCAATCAAACGTAATAATTGCTTGATTAGCGAGTTTATTTTTTTTAGGATTTAGGAGATTTATTCACGTTAAAAACCGGGCAGCCGGCGCTGTGACATAAGTCCTTGATTTTTAGACCTTTTTATCAAGAAAAAGGTCAAGCTAAAAGAGACAACTCTTTCTGAATTTGACAAACTATATTAACTAAAACTAGCTTCAATATCTTATTGTTATTTTTCATTTTCTAAGATTATTAATGTGGTTTTTATAATCGAACTCAGGTTTTACTAAATAAAACATGGCTTTCCTCTAGTATAATCATCATTGTAACTGTTTCAATTTTTGTTAACGAAGCAAAACTGCTTAATTTAAGAGGCACAGAGAACTTCAGTTCATATGCCCAAAAGAAAGCTGTTTTTTGATGGAGAGAATATTTAGATACTCAAATCCACAGTGTAAAACTGAAATTATTTAGTTTAGATTGTGAAATGATGTCAAAGGTCTAAGATAACTTCATATATTTATAAAAGTTAACTTCATTAGGTTACTTTAAACCAACAAGGGAGTATGCTGAAAATCCCAAAAAGAGTAGGCGTCATCCCTATATTAATCAAATGAAAAAATTAAATTTTTTATTACTCCTTGTTAGCCTTTGTTCATTAGTTTTGTTAACTCATTCTTGTGGCGACGATCCTTGCCCTGTACTCAATTGCAATTCTGGAACATTGAATGAAGAAGACTGTGAATGTGATTGTCTAGTCGGATTCACTGGGACAAATTGTGAAGAACAAATAGATTGCACCAATACTGGATGTGAAAATGGAGCTACTTGTGTAAATGGTGTTTGTGTATGCCCGGACGGGTTTACAGGATCGAATTGTGATGTTGCCCAAAGTGCTGCCTTCCTTGGAACTTACAATGTGGAGGAAGAATGCCAAGGCGATCCTTTCGTGGAATACAATTATGTTATGACATTTAAGTCAAGTTCGCAAGGTGCC
>CALBCY010000186.1 GCA_937927195.1 uncultured Chitinophagales bacterium | reverse complement strand
CTCAAAGCAATCTTTTTGGAGAAAAAAGCATTCATAGATTGAATCAGGAAATTAGGTCAAACATTGACAATGGATTTTTCCAAGAGACAAAGAAAGAAAAAACAGTGTCACTTGAGATTGAAAAGCTTAAATCATTAACTTTTTCTTCCTTCGCGCTAAATGATTTAGATCAAGAAGAAGGGCAAAATAAAACTTTGGTCTCTCAAATACCTGGTATGAATATTCCTAAATCGAAGTTTCCTCGTCCGAGGGTAAAAGAGATTGGAATCAGTTATTCTGAAACCCTGTTAAGATTGGTCGATATTTTTGATTTAAAAGATTCAGAATCGGGTGATGAGGTTGCGCTTGACATGAAGTATTTCAATACAAATTTGCATTACACAAGTTGGTTGTCTAAAAGGTTTAGCTATTCTACTGGGCTATATTTTACGAACTTTGATTTAGACTTGAACCTATCTGTTTTTGAAACAGTTGGTGAGGAAAATATTCAGCAATCAATTACAAGTGAAGTAAAGAATGTAATTCAATCCAGGTATCTTCCAGCGCCTTCAAGTGAGGAAGAATTGGAAATAATGCTACAGAATGGGGTTGTTTTAGCTGAAGGAGATACAGTCAATATTAAGGCCAATCTAATCCAAAAGGGGAAGCAATTTCAACTACCTCTTTTCTTTAATTATCATGTTGCCAAAAAAAGATGGGAAGGAATTTTCAGTCTTGGTGCTAGTTTAAACATTATAAACATCAATGATTTTGACGGTGTTTTTGACCTATACAAAGATGGAATAAAAATAAGCGAATCTTCATCATTGCCTAATTACGAAGGTTTGATTGTTTCAGGCTCCTTGTATACGAAAGCAAATGTGCGATATCATATTAATAGTCAATTCAATATTGGTTTAGGATTGAAAATAGATTTTACAGATGTTATCTTTTCAGGCCTTAATGCAGGTTTATTTTACAGATTTTAAGCACAGATTTTAAACGGCCTTAATCCATCTATACCTTTTTATAAAAACAAATAAATATTATCATAATGAAATTTAAACTATTTAGTTTGATGGTGCTATTCCTATGCACCTACGGGAGTAATATGTTCTCCCAGACCGATGAGAAACACACACTTAGTGGCTATATAAAAGACGCGGGTACAGGAGAAGAGCTGATTCAGGCGACTTTGTTTGTTGAAGAACTGGGAATTGGAAATGTGAGCAATGATTATGGATACTACTCCATTACTTTGCCAAACGGCATTTATACCATAAACTTTAGGTATTTAGGCTATGAAGACCAGCGTGTAAAAGTTGAATTGAACGAAGATAAAAGACTCGATTTAAATATGTCTGATGCCTCTTCTAATTTGGAGGAAGTAACAGTAGTTGCTAAAGAGAAAAACAAAAATGTTTCGTCCACAAAAATGAGTACCATCAACCTAAAGGTCGAAGCTATTAAAAAATTGCCTGCTCTTATGGGAGAAGTTGACATTATTAAGGCCATTCAACTTTTGCCTGGTGTTAAATCGATGGGAGAGGGAACATCAGGTTTTTATGTGCGTGGAGGAAATGCAGATCAGAATTTGGTTTTGTTGGATGAAGCGCCAATCTATAATTCTTCACATATGTTGGGCTTTTTCTCCTCTTTTAATCCTGATGCAGTAAAAGATATGAATCTGTACAAAGGGGCTATTGCTCCTAGGTATGGTGGGAGATTGAGTTCGGTTTTGGACATTAGAATGAAAGAGGGGAATTCTAAAAAGTTTTCTGGAGCCGCTGGCATTGGACTGATCATGTCACGTTTGGCATTGGAAGCACCACTGGGAGAAAACGGATCTTTTATTATAGCAGGACGTCGGTCATACCTTGATTTGGTCGCAAAAGCATATTTGAAAACCATGCCTCCGGAAAAGAGATTTATAGATGATTTCACCTTTTATTTTTATGATTTAAATGCAAAAGCAAATTATCAAATTGGTGAAAATGACCGAATATTTTTTTCTGGATACTTTGGAAGGGATGTCATGGCGGAACCAGAACAAGGATTTGATGTTGATTATGGAAACAAAACGACCACTTTAAGATGGAATCATATTTTCTCCCCTAAATTGTTCTCAAATGTATCGGCCTATTATAGCAATTATGACTATGCATTGGGTCTTGATGCAGATCTTCAATATATTGACTGGAAAGCAAGTTTGTCAGAGTGGAGTGGTAAAGCAGATTTCAACTATTATCTAAATCCGAAGCATACTGTTCGCTTCGGTGCTCAAGTTATTCATCATGATTTAGAACCTGGAGAAGTTGTCTTATCTGAAAATGACTCAGTAATTTCAACTTTAAACATTGATAATGCTAAATCTCTTGAAAATGCAATTTACCTAAGCGATGAATGGGAGGTGAACAACAAACTGAAAATTGACTTTGGTGTGAGGGCTTCTTCAATACACAATCTTGGGCCAGGAAAACATTTGAATTTACAAGATGATTATTCTATACAAGACACAACTACTTACGAAAAAGGCTTTTACAATTCATTTTACAATCTTGAACCTAGAATAGGAATAAAATACAGCCTTGATAATAAGCAGTCTATTAAAGCCAGTTACAATCGAACAGCCCAATACATTCAGCAAGCTTCAAATGGTAACTCTTCTACACCTGTGGATATTTGGTTTAGTTCTTCACCAAATGTAAAACCTCAATTGGCGGACCAGTTTACCCTTGGATACTTTAGGAATTTCAATGATAATCAACTGGAATTTTCTGCTGAAATATATTACAAGAATTTTGTCAATTCAATTGATTTTAAGGAACGTGCTCAAATTTTATTAAATGAAAATTTGGAAGGTGAATTAAGAGTAGGGGAGGCAAGAGGATACGGATTAGAGTTAATGCTTCAAAAAAATGTGGGGAAGCTAACAGGTTTTGTCGGTTATACTTATTCCAAAATAGAGAAAAAAATAGATCAGATTAATGAAAACAATTGGTACAATGCAAAATACGATAAACCACATGATTTGACGCTTACGCTTTCTTATGAAATTAAAAAGCGCCTAAGTGCTTCCGCTAACTTTGTGTACTCTTCTGGCAGTGCAGTGACATTCCCAACAGGTAAATATAGTTTTCAAGGAACCGTTATTCCTGTTTATTCAGAACGAAATGGTGAGCGTTTGCCTGATTATCACAGATTGGACTGTTCAGTTACTTGGAAAAATCGAACGCATAAAAAAGACAAGCCTGAAAAGTTAAAACGATTTCAGTCAGAGTGGGTATTGAGTCTGTATAATGTCTACAATAGAAAAAATGCTTTTGCTATAAATTTCAGACAAGAAGAAGGTGGCAATGCTACCTATGCTGAAAAATCTGCTATTTTTTCAATTGTTCCATCTTTTACCTACAATGTCAAGTTTTAAGTATAAAATTTAAAAAATAATAATAAAATGAAAATATCAAAATTAATACTATTCCTTTCTCTTTCTTTTCTATTTGCAGGTTGCTTTAAAGAAGAAATAGAATTGGATTTGAATCAAGGGGGCAATGTAAAGATGGCTGTGGAAGCATGGATTACTGATCTGGATGAAATGCAGACCATTACTTTGTCAAAGACTTCTGATTACTTTGCTGACTTTGAGCAAACTGGGATAACTGATGCATCTGTTGAAATTAGTTATGATGATTCAACAATTGCTTTTGCTCATTCGGAGAATGGAGTTTATGAAGCCCCCAATAACTGGAGAGCCGAGCCGAACAAAGAATACACTATAAAAATTGATTATGATGGGCAAACATATTCGGCATCCTCCTTTATGGATGAAATGCCTGACTTAGAAAATGTTTATGCTGAAATGTTTGATGTTGTCAACGATACAGCTCTATATGCGATATTGTTTAGCTTTGCGGAAACTCCAGGTGAGGGGAATGGTTATTACGGAGTTGATTACAGGAAAGGTGATCCAGAATGGAGTTTAACAACTGGAGGATTTACCAACGATGAATATTTTGATGGTATTTATATTGAAGATGCATCTGTATCTTTTGAAGATTATTATTTGGGAGAAACAGTTGTTCTGGAAACTTTTTCTATCGGCCTTGAATCTTCTAATTTTTTGTTTGACATTCAAACTGAAGTCTACCGTGAGGGCTTGTTTGACCCTCCTCCAGTAAACATCCGAAGCAATATTTCAAATGGTGCATTGGGTTATTTTATTGCTTCAGGCGCGAAGAGAGTAGAAGTCGTAATTGAATAATGAGTTGTGAATATTGAGTTGTGAATGATGAGTTGGCCAGTTTTTATTAAGGTGCCAGTGACGATTAAAAGCAGTAGCTTATAGGATGATCGCTTAGGACGAGTGGTTAGGATGATCGGTTGGATTGACGGGATGCTGTTATACTAAAGGTTAGTTTGGCCATTAGCTGATAAAAATAATTAGGTTTCTTGTTAAAATTCTGAAAAAGATTAACTTTACCCGCAGCTATTTTGAGCCTAAGTTTTAAATGTTAAAATGATTCTTTTTTGGCTTAATTTTGCAGGCTCAAACTGGCTTAGAAAGGCTATTAATCCAGCACAATCCATTTATTTTAAAATAAAATTAAAGTAATGAATATCAGTGAATTAACCAAAGAAGAACAAGGTGTACAAGAAGATTTTCTTCCTTTAAACGGAACAGATCACATAGAATTCTATTGTGGCAACGCAAAGCAATCCGCCTATTTCTATCAAGCAGCATTTGGATTCGAATTGGTTGCTTATGCAGGTCCAGAGACGGGCAGTCGAGAAAAAGCTTCCTATGTCCTTCAACAAGACAAAGTAAGATTTGTATTGACCACTGCAATGGATCCAGAGCATGAAATTTCACAACATGTCAAAAAACATGGTGATGGTGTGAGGGTTTTGGCTCTTTGGGTTGATGATGCTTATAAGTCTTTTGAAGAAACTGTTAAAAGGGGAGCTACCCCAGTAATGGAGCCACAAACTTTAACAGATGATTTTGGTGAAGTTCGAGTTTCAGCGATAAAAACCTATGGAGATACCATCCACAAATTTGTAGAAAGAAAAAATTACAAAGGTGCTTTCATGCCAGGCTTCGAACCAGCCAATTCAAATTTTGAAATTGTTCCTGTTGGCTTGAAATACGTTGACCATTGTGTTGGAAATGTTGAGCTTGGTAAAATGAATGATTGGGTCAAGTTCTATGAAGATGTAATGGGATTCAAGCTGTTGATTACTTTTGATGACAGCGATATTTCAACGGAATATACAGCATTGATGTCCAAAGTGGTTTCCAATGGAAATGGCTATGTGAAATTCCCAATAAATGAACCAGCTGATGGTAAAAGGAAATCTCAAATTGAAGAGTACATTGAATTTTACAAAACAGGTGGCGTTCAGCACATTGCAATCGCTACAGATGACATAGTTAAAACCATTCGAGATCTTAGAAAGAGAGGCGTTGAGTTTTTATATGTTCCCGATAATTATTATGATGATCTTTTGGATCGTGTAGGAGAGATTCAGGAAGATATTGTAAAACTGAAGGAAATGAACATTTTGGTAGACCGCGATGACGAGGGTTATTTACTCCAGATATTTACCAAGCCTGTGCAAGATCGACCGACGGTCTTTTTTGAAATTATCCAAAGAAGAGGAGCTAAGTCATTTGGAAAAGGAAACTTCAAAGCTTTGTTTGAGGCTATTGAAAGAGAGCAAGAAAGAAGAGGCAATTTGTGATTGCTCAGGCACTTAGCCTTTGGCTATTGGCCTTTTGCATTGCATGAACAATTGAAAATATTGGGGGTAGAATTTTGGTCTTAGTAAAAGATTTAAAACTCTGCCCCCTTTTCTTTTTTATCAATATACCTGCTTATATTTGGTAGAACAGACTAATAGACATTTCTGCTTCTAGATGGAAGAATCGAATATAAATACAAATGAAAATAGTGAGGACTTTATTGCCCAAAGTCAGGATACTGATTCACGCAGTTGGTTAAAAAACCTCGAACGTCAAAGTTGGGAAGCGGAACTGCTCATTTCTGGTTTTTCTATTCTTGGAACATTGCAACTTCCAAATCAAATAGGAAAGCTTTCTAATTACTTAATGATCAACAGTACAGAAAGCTACGCTCACACATACAACTATCTTTTTATCTATTTGTATTATGCAGTTTTTGCCTTGATAATAATTTTCATTACTCATTTTGTCATGAGAACTATTTGGATAGGATTGCTTGGCTTAAACTCGGTTTTTCCAGATGGGATCCAAGTGAAAAAAGTGTCTATTTACAGCGCGAGGTATATTCGAAAAGTAAAAGATGAATTGGGTGAATTGGATGATTTTAATGTGAAATTGGATAATCTTTGCAGTGTGATGTTTGCCGTGGCCACCAATTTTGCCATGGTGTTTATTGCAATTTCTTTGAACATTGTAATTTTTTTATTCATCATTTACCTCTTAACCTTTATCCCAATTTTTGAGGACCAAGAGATTCCTTTGATTTTGTTTTTTGCTGTAATATATTTTCTGCCAAGTATATTGATGTCAGTTTTGGCCAAACCGCTTCAAAAATATCATAAGTTAGAAGATCTGTTTTATACAGGTTTGAGTCTGTATTCCAAGTCTATTCTACTAATCTTTTTTCTACCTACAACTTTTATTACAACCATATTTCAGACGAATCTAAATGGTAAGAAACATCTTGCAGGAGCAATTTTGATGGGATTTGTCATTTTGATTCCAAGTGCAATTTCTATGAAAAATAATGTGGGCTTAGATTATTTAGATCCTCGAGAATATTTTACATTTAATGCTATTGAAAGCTCGGTTTTTCCTTATAATTACGAAAACCTAATCCCAGAAGATGCTCCAATATTTACTCCCATCATCCAATCTGATTTAATCGAAGACGAATATTTGAAGTTGTTCATTCCCATTTTGGAAAGAGAAAACAAGGTGATGAAAAACCTTTATGGAGAATATAGCAAAGACGAGGAATTGAGCAAACTGGTTAACAAGAATGGAAAACTTGAATTTGCATTGGATAGATTTGCAAAGTTTCATGAGATTTCAATTGACGGAAACATAGTTAAAAATATAGAGTTTCTTGAATATATCCATCCGCACAACTCAGGGAAAGGAATGGGAACAATTGTTTCAATCAAGCATCTTGAATCAGGAAAACATCTTTTGAAAATAGTCAAACAATACCAAAATGCTGAAGGAGATTTTAAGACTGTCTTGATTCCATTTTTTATTCCGTAAATTAGTGTCAATCTGAGTTTGATTGTTTACTATTGAAATGAATAAATAGGATTTGAGTATTGGACAAATCATGGCTTTCCTTTGGTGTTTTCACCAAAGGACTTGGTGAACTTTGATGAAACGAAGCAAAAATGCTTAATTTAAGGTGCATAACTAATTAAAAATTTCTAGTACTCAAATAAAAAACAATACATGAGCCATGAGTTCTACATGAGACGCTGTTTTGAACTGGCCTTAAAAGGCTTGGGCAAAACTTCTCCAAACCCGATGGTGGGATCGGTTATCGTCCATGAAAACAGAATCATCGGCGAGGGCTATCATGAAATTTACGGATCGCACCACGGAGAAATAAGCGCATTAAATTCAATCAAGGAAGACGATCTTCCTCTACTTCCAGAATCCACCTTGTATGTTAATCTAGAGCCCTGCTGTTACAAAGGCAACACCCCACCCTGCGCAGATCGCTTGATCAAAGAAAAAATAAAAAAAGTGGTGGTTGGTTGCCTTGATCCCAATCCCAAAATTGCAGGCAAAGGCTTGGCCATGTTGGAAGCTGCAGGAATTGACGTGATTGAAAAAGTATTAGAAGAGGAAGCTTTTGAATTGAATAGAAGATTTATGTTTCATCATACTGTGAAACGACCATTTATCATTTTGAAATGGGCAGAAACAAGTGATGGATTTATAGCAAGAGACGATGATCAACAAAACTGGATCAGCAATGCCCTTTCAAAAAGAATAAGCCACAAATGGCGGACAGAGGAAGATGCCATTATGGTTGGCACCAACACCGTCCTGATAGACAATCCTCAATTGAATGCCAGAATGTGGAAAGGAGACAATCCACTAAGAATTTCTATAGACAAAGAATTAAAATTCGGAGAAGCGCTTCATTTCATGCAAGAAGATTCCAATACCATCATTTTCACCTCAAAAGATATCGAGCATAAAAACTATCGGAAAATATCGGAGGATGAAATTGGCTTAACCGGAATTTTAACTATTTTGTGGGAAGAAAAAATTCATTCCCTAATTGTGGAAGGTGGAAAGCAATTATTGAGCTCCTTTATAGAACAAAATCTGTGGGACGAAGCCAGGATTTTTGTAGGAGACAAAAGCTTTTACAATGGAATAAAAGCTCCATCACTTCAAATTTCACCCAATAAAGAATCGAAAATAGGCGATAATATTTTGAGAATATACCGGAATCTATGATAAACATTTTACTGGCCATCCTTAGCTCCGGAGTTCTCATCCTGCTTTTCAAATTGTTTGAAAGGTTGGAAATAGATTCATTTCAAGCCATTACTTTCAATTATTACGTTTGTGTTTTAATGGGTTTCATAGGATTAAATGCCGACCTATCGATCAGCTCCGCTCCCGCTCAATCCTGGTTCCCTTTTGCCATCGTTATTGGCGCTTTTTTCATCATCAGCTTTTATATAATTGCCAAAGCCACGCAAGTCAGTGGCGTGACTGTTGCAGCCGTGGCCAATAAATTGTCGGTGGTCATCCCATCGGTCTCGGCATTTTATTTATACAATGAACCAACTTCTATTTCCAAAATATTCGGCTTGATCTTGGCATTGGTGGCTGTTTATTTAAGCTCCAAAAAGTCTGGAACAGAAGGAAACAAAAAAGGAACAATGCTCTTGCCATTCATCGTTTGGCTCGTAGCAGGATTCATCGATACTTCCATCGGCTATATCGAAAATCATTATTTACCAGAAGATCAAACGCCTCTTTTCCTAATCTGGTTGTTCGGCATTGCAGGACTTTTAGGAACAGTTTGGTTGAGCGTGAAATTAATGAGTGGCAAAGACAAATTTCAATTCAAAAATGTACTCGGAGGCATTGCACTCGGTGTTCCCAATTATGGTTCGGCCTATTTCCTTTTGCGCTCCTTGAACAACTCAGGCTTGGACAAATCCGTTCTCTTCCCAATCATCAGCATTGGCGTTGTTTTGTTTTCTTCGATTTCTGCTGTCTTGTTTTTCAAAGAAAAGCTTTCATTGATCAATGTAGTTGGTTTGGTATTGGCAGCTGTTGCGATTGTCCTAATGTCATTGTGATTGGGTTTTGGCTTGCAGCAAAGCTCCTTACACACCACCGCTACGAACCACCATTCACAGACCAAAATCTACGAACAACAAAAAGAACAGGCACAAGTAGAACACGTGATTTCGGATATTTTCTCAACCAATACCGAAAGAAGAAGACGAACTTCCAAAGAAAATTCCGAAATGACGAATGTTGTGTGGGTTGGTCAAATCCGACCCCAAGGAATCTCATGAACCACATTGGCACGAACCACCTTACACACCACCGCGTCATTCCTTGCTCGACAAGGAATCTCACGAACCATCCGCTACAACCCACCAGTCACAGACCAAAATCCACGAACAACAAAGAAAACAGCCACAAGTAGAA
>CALBCY010000185.1 GCA_937927195.1 uncultured Chitinophagales bacterium | reverse complement strand
AATCGCCCGCAGTACAATCGGTATTACAAGTACCCGGATCAGCAGAAGAAGTACAAGAACCATCATCGCAATTAGCGGCGGCATCATAGTTACAAGCGGTAGCATCGGTACAACCTAAAACGGAAACGGTAGTTACTTCACACTCGCAAGTAGCGACATTCCATTCTTCTAAATCGCCCGCAGTGCAATCGGTATTACAAGTTCCTGGATCAGCAGAAGAAGTACAAGAACCATCATCGCAATTAGCGGCGGCATCATAGTTACAAGCGGTAGCATCGGTACAACCTAAAACGGAAACGGTAGTTACTTCACATTCGCAAGTAGCAACATTCCATTCTTCTAAATCACCAGCAGTACAATCAGTATTACAAGTACCTGGATCGGCAGAAGAAATACAAGAGCCGTCATCACATGTTGCATTGGCATCATAGTTACAAGCAGTAGCATCTGTACATCCTAAGATTGGTGTTGAAATTACATCACACTCGCAAGTAGCAACATTCCATTCTTCTAAATCACCAGCAGTACAATCCGTGTTACAAGTTCCAGGGTCGGCAGAAGAAGTACAAGAGTCATCATCGCAATTAGCGCTTGCATTGTAGTTGCAAGCAGTAGCATCGGTACAACCTAGAACAGTAACAGTCGTTACATCACATTCGCAAGTTGAGCTGTTCCATTCTTCCAAGTCGCCAGCAGTACAATCGGTATTACAAGTACCCGGATCAGTATTCGGGACACAAGAACTATCGTCACAGTTAGCACTAGCATTGTAGTTGCAAGCGGTAGCATCGGTACAACCAAGAACAGTAACAGTCGTTACATCACATTCGCAAGTTGAGCTGTTCCATTCTTCCAAGTCACCAGCAGTACAATCGGTATTACAAGTACCCGGATCAGTATTCGGGACACAAGAACTATCGTCGCAGTTAGCACTAGCATTGTAGTTGCAAGCGGTAGCATCGGTACAACCTAGAACAGTAACTGTCGTTACATCGCATTCGCAAGTTGAGCTGTTCCATTCTTCCAAGTCACCAGCTGTACAATCCGTATTACAAGTACCCGGATCAGTATTCGGGATACAACTATCATCATCGCAATTTGCATTGGCATTGTAGTTACAAGCGGTAGCATCAGTACAACCTTCAACAGTTACAGTTGTTACCTCACACATGCAATTGCTGGCATTATAAGTTTCAATATCACCTTGAGTACAATCGGTATTACATGTAGGAGGGGTGACAGGTGTACCAGCACATGGAACACAGACTGAATTGTCCAAGGTTAAAATAGTTTCCATATCGTTTGTTGTACTGCAATCATTGTCATTACAAGCTTGAACAGTTACACAAGCAGCGTCATTGCAATCAGTACAAGGCAGTGCTTCACAATCATAGTCAGCTGTTACAGTTGTTGTACAAGCTGCAGCATTGGGACAGCAATCCAGAGCTCCCGGAGTGGCATAACTAATCGTGTAAGAAGCCGTTCCACTGGTTCCTGGGCTAACAGGGAAAGTTGGATTTCCTGCAGCAGGAGTAATGGTAATATAGTTGTTACAAGCATTACTGATTGCAACAACAGAGGGCTCGTTACAAGTGTCTTCACCACTTATAGTTACAAGTGAGGCTAAATTTGCAGGGGGAGCAGGACGGACACTGACTGATTTATTACTGTTTAATATTTGGTCTCCGCTGTCATCACAAACAACCGTCAGATTTATTACTTGAGCGTCCACTGAACATTGATTACCTGAATGCGTCAATGTGTACGATTCAACAATATCTCCGCATGGGTGAGAAACTGATGGTTGTGCTACGCCGTCAACCGTAAAAGTGTAGGTGACAGTTCCAGCTCCACCAGTAGAAACACCGATGACATCTCCAGGGCCAGTTACTGAGGTAGTATAAGGTCCAAACTCAGCACCGCTCCAACCTGTTACGACAAAATAGTAGTCTGTTCCAACGGTAAGATTTAAGTTGTCTATTTGGGAAGTCCCTGCTCCGCTTGGTCCATCATCATCCGAGCCAAGACAGTTGTTGCAAGGATCAAGTGGATCCCAATTTTCATCATAAACAAATAGAAAACCATCCCAGCCTCCAGTTTGAGTATTGGCAAATGTATAAGAACCTGTCGCGTCTACTTGGAATGGAGTGGCTTCATAAAGGTGTGTTCCAGGAGCAGTAAAAGTCCCACAAAGTTCACACCTTGTGTAGCTCATTCCACCAGTTGTATTCCCGTCTAAACTAATTGGACCAGAGGTTCCACCGCCACCGCCACCACATCCAGTGGCAGCAGATGTGAATGTAACACTTGTTCCAGAGCACACTTGACCAACAGAGGTCAAACTTCCATAATCACCACCAGGACAACTCGCAGCACAAGCAGCTCCGCTTACAACTTCTACATCATAACTCTCAGTGTTTGTACCACAAGCATAAGTAACTGTTAATTCAACAGTAAAAGTTCCAGTTGCACTGTAAGTATGACTTGGATTTTGTAGAGTTGAAGAACCACTATCACCAAAATCCCAAGACCATCCTGTTGGGCTTCCACCAGAAGTATCAGTAAAGTTTACTGTTGGGTCTGTGTCCAGGCAAACAGTACTGTTGTCCATTGTGAAATCTACAGCTGGAGGGGCTGAATTACAAGGTGTAACATTTATTGTTATAGTTCCCGCCTCAGCACTTGCTGAATAAGAGCTTGTCACTGGATCCCAGCATTTGTGTAATAGTTTGTAGGTGAAATCGCCAGCAGCACAACCGCTGTCATAAGTAATTTCATGATCTGCAAAGTCGTAATAATCACAAATAACTATGTTCCCATCTGGGTCCGTTATTTCTATTTCTAATAAGTTTCTTCCTCCAATTATGTACCCATTTGGACTACATGAATTAGTAGGAGCTGGCACATCGTACCAAGTTAAGATTTCATCGAGAAGATTTACTGTTCCAGTACAATTCAAGCTTAGAGATTTGCTGTTTGCAGCATTTACACTGATGCAATCAGTGTCATAAATACTATCATCGCAGTTTCCACGCTCAGCGGAAGTGTTAAGATCCCCTTTGTGATTGGCAATTACATTTTGCATTTGTGCAGCTTGTTGTTCAGTGAATTGAACCAAAGCACAATCCGTAGAAAAATCCATGTAATTGAAAACGTTATCTGTACTTCCGCAAGATGATGGAACTGCTGCTCCACAAAAATAAAGTTGTTGCGCTGATTGGTCATTGGTGTCTGAGAAAGTATCGTCATTGGTACATCCTCCTGAACTAATGTCATCACCACTTACGTGAGGCACTCCTAACCAGTGAGCTACTTGATGAGTTAATGTTCTTCCACAGCCATAAGGGTCTGCAGCAGCACTTGGAATTAAATAATCCCAGTTTACAGTTACTCCATCTGAATCTCCACCACAACCTCCGGTAAATGTTTGGATACAAGAAGACAAGCCAAAACCAGGATAACTTGAAGAATAGATATTCAAGAAATCATTGGGATCATTGGCACTTCCAACACCGTATCCATCAGGACGACAGAAAGTAATACTGTTGTGGTCTCCACCATTACAGGCTGCGCAAGTAGCTTGAGCCAGTCTGTTTACTTTACCTATGCAAAACTGGATACAAGTATGTCCTGCATCCACCATTTGAAATTCTTCAGTAAGCCAGTCTTTGTCAACATTAAGCCCAGAAAAATCAGCGTTAAGCTGATCTATTACAAACTGTAGATCAGCAACACTATAATTGTGTTGAGTTCCAACAGCTGCACCATTTTCGTGGCATAAATTGAAAGCAATCGGAATTACAGTTATACCATTGGGGCATGGGTCATCAGGGGAACGACTGCCACTATTTAGGTTTTGAATAACTTGTCTCGTTTGATTTGCAAAGTCCCTTTTTGCTTGTTCATAACCTTCAGGGTCATTTGTAGCAAAATCCTGGATCATTTGACTGACACCGCATTCTTTGAAATTTTCAATTGGGAAATTAAACTCAACTTGATTTGGTTCTACAACTTGAGTCTTTTGATTATTTTGACCAATCGCAAAATGAGATTGCAATATTAAAATAAAGCTAAAACAAAGGAAGAAAATAATATTATTCCTAGAAATGATGTTAGTAGGGAGTTCTCTCATAATATACAGATATTACATTTTACATTATTAGTAAAGTCAGGAGGTTTTTCATAATCTGTTGATAGGTTATTTGGAAAGCCAAATAAGCCATGTAATGAACTTTATAAGCTGTTCATATATATCAACTTAGCACTACGTGATAAAGGGGAAAAGGTTTCCGTTTTCGGTTTTTTCGGGCATCGAAAAAACTGAATTAATGGTTGGGAAGGAATAAGTAAAACATAAAACTTTTTGTTCTATGTTTTTGTTATACGAATATGATTATGAGACACTTAGCTTGTTTTGGTAATTGAATTACCATGAAATAAATAACATTTTATTCCAAAAAAGACATCAAAAAATGCATTTGAATGGCATTTCATGATTGGCTGCATACTTTTAGTGATACGACTGTAAAAGAATACAGTTTCTTATTTCAAGATTATTTTTCATCATAAAATCAGAAACTGTATTAGGAGTAAATCCACATCTCAAGAATCGAGATAGGATGTGTTGCTAAGTTCTTGTGGATGTAAATCTTTTATATATAATTTTGACAATATTGAAAAAGGGCTTTGAAAAATTAATTTGGATGCTTTCGCAAATGTTTACGCAAATGTTTATATGAATTAATGTCTTTTATGTTTTAAATCATATTTGTCCATAAATTTTCTATATAAATCTTTCTGCTTGTTATCTAGATTAACTTTTCGGCCTTCTACAAATGCCAATTCGATGTGATTTGTTTGTGGATCCAAAATGTCGCCAGTAGAAATGACAAGAGTGGCATCTTTTCCAGTTTCTATTGTTCCCAAGCGATCATCAATGCCCATTATTTTAGCTGCGTTGCTTGTAATAGCCATTAGCGCTTTTTCTTTGGTTAAACCATATGCAACAGCTTTCCCAGCCGTAAAAGGAAGGTTTCTTTGTTCGCCAGAACCTGTCTGAGCTTGAATGCAATAATTGACTCCTGCCTCCTCAAGAAGAAAAGGTAATTTATAAGATAGGTCAACATCTTCATGGGCCAAATACGGCAAAGAATGTGGTTTTCTAAGAATAACAGGAATGTTGTTTTCTTTGAGTTCATCCGTTACCAACCAGGCGTCTCGGCCTCCAACGATTACTCCGTCAATATCAAATTCTTTAATGAATTCGATTGCATTCAAGATGTTTTTAGCGTGAGATGCTGAAATGTAGACTTTTTTTTCTTTTTTGAAAACCTTACACATAGC
The DNA here is from genome assembly GCA_937927195.1 of uncultured Chitinophagales bacterium. GTDB lineage: Bacteria > Bacteroidota > Bacteroidia > Chitinophagales > UBA2359 > JAHDGP01. The sequence continues at coordinate 16,597 of CALBCY010000185.1, read as the reverse complement.
TTCGAATTTCAAGTTTTTTATTTCATGACGATCATTTTGACAATATGCCTTGGCTTCTAAAAAGAAATTTTTAAGAGCCAGCATTTGCTTTTGATATTTGTCATTGCTTTTAATGTCACCAGGTTCAGCCCACCAGCCACCTCTATTGACAATGTTTGGGAAGTTTAGTGTAATTCCCTCGTCTCCTTTAACTAGAGCGTCTTCATAATTCCACGCATCTAGTTGAACAATATCCGAAGAGCCTGGAATGGTCCCTCCTCTGGCAACAATCTGAGAAATCAGTATTCCGTTTGAGCGCAGTGTTGGTGTTACCCATGAATCTGCATTGTAGGCGATGATGGGTCTTAGATGTGGTTTAAATTTACCTATTTCATAATTGTCTCTTGTCGCTCTTACCGCTTCAATTTCAATAAGACCATTGGCGGTATTCGGACTAATAAGTCCAGGATAAATATGCTTGCCAGTTGCGTCTATAATTTCAATGTCCTCCCCTAAGGATTGTTTTTGTGTGGCTTGCACCAATTCAATTTTACCATTGGAAAATGAAATAAGCCCATCTTCTATGATTTGGCCATTGCCCACGTGAATGGTTCCGCCAGTAATCAAAATCGTTTTTTCCTGAGCTTTGCCAGGAGAAGGAATCCATTGAGCCTGAAGACTTGTAAAGCCGATTGTGTAGCTTAAAATCAGGCAACTAAGAAAGAATGTTATATTTAAATGTTTCATGTTATTTGCTGATTTTAAGATTATTTACCTTCGTCTTCCATGTCATCACAATGGTAATGTTTAGGTTCTTTGTGCTGGTGCTTTTGAGTTTTGGCTCCACCATTTTTTGCATTGATCATCTTTTGTACCAATCTGTTTCTCTCAGCTTGATTTGCCTTGCGAAGCATTTCGTCTTTATTGATGTCCCAATAACAAATTCCATCGACATAGGTTTGTTCGGCTTTTGAATAAACTGAAAGCGGATCGGCTGACCATAATACGATGTCGGCGTCTTTCCCACTTTGAACACTTCCAACTCTTTCGTCAAGATGCAGGATTATTGCAGGATTAAGGGTGACCATTTTCCAAGCCTCTTCTCTGCTCATTCCACCATATTTTATTCCTTTAGCAGCTTCATTGTTTAATCGTCTACCCATTTCAGCATCATCAGAGTTAATGGCAGTAACAATGTCCATTTCACTTAGAATAGCAGCATTGTGAGGAATGGCATCATTGACTTCAAACTTGTACATCCACCAGTCTGAGAAGGTTGAGGCATAAACGCCATGTGCTTTCATCTTATCAGCAATTTTATAACCCTCCAAAATGTGAGTGAAAGTATTGATGTTGAATCCAAATTGTTCAGCTACCCGCATAAGCATGGTAATTTCTGATTGAACATATGAATGACAGGTTACAAACCTCTTTTTATCAATAATTTCAAGTAAAACTTCCATCTCAATATCCTTCCTCGTTTTTTCAGGATTGCTTTGCATTGATTTTTTATAATCAAGTGCTTGGGTAAAATGATCAATGAAAGCTTGTTCGACTCCCATTCTCGTTTGAGGAAAACGAATGTATCCACTGCTTCCCCAATTGGAGTGTTTTACGTTTTCACCCAAAGCAAATTTTATAAAACCGTCAGCATTTTCAAATTGCATTTCTTCAGGAAGTTTTCCCCATCTGAATTTGATAATTGCAGATTGACCACCTATTGGATTTGCAGATCCGTGTAACAACTGGGAGGTGGTAACTCCTCCCGCCAATTGTCTGTATATATTTATGTCTTCAGAATTTACAACATTGGCGATGCTAACTTCAGCGCTACTGGCTTGCGAAGATTCATTTACTCCTCTGCTAATAGCAATATGCGAATGCTCATCAATAATTCCCGATGTTAGGTGCTTACCTGTCGCATCAATAACGGTGTCTGCAGAAGAGCCTAAATCTTTTCCTACTTTTGAAATCTTTCCATCTTTAATTAAGACATCAGCATTCTCTAAAATTCCATCATCGGTATTGGTCCATACAGTTGCATTTTTAAACAAGACAGATTGTTGTTTCGGTTCTTCTGTCCAGCCATAAGGAAGAAACGGATAGCAGATTGGTCCAGGTTTATCCATTTCAGCAGATTCACCGTTTGCATCCTTCTCCTTGTCAGCTTCTTCTTTCTTTTCGTCCTTTTTCTTATCAGACTCCTCTTCTTCTTTTTTAAGCTCTCTTCTATTGTCGACTGTCCATTTTATCCAATTCCCCAAAGTGTCCTGAGCATTCCCTTCCCAAACTTTTTCTTTGATCTTACCCGATAAGCGATAATATTGATCCGTTTCCTCTGGTTGAAAGCTCATTGAAATATCCGAGCTTTTGAAATTTGATTTTACTTTAATCTTAGTTGTGTCATTTACCACAATGTTGAACTCATGAGAGCTGGGCTTGCCACTTACTTCCAATTCGTAAACCTCTTTGGAGTTTGAGAATTTTAAATCATATAATCCGCTTAGGTCATTTGTATTTATGCTTTTGAGAAAAAACTGTTCTCCTTGAATCCAGTTTTCCAAAACTTCACCCTCTTCAAAAATATCTCCACTTGTTATGATGAAATTTGCAATTTTATCATTGTCCAAGCTTCCAACAAGATCAGCTGAATTGATGATTTTGGCTGGCGTGAAAGTCAAGGCCTTGAGCGCCATTTTTTTACTCAATCCTTTTTTAATGGCCGTTTTGATATTCCCCATAATTTCTTTAGGGTCTTTTAAGTCTTGCATTGTAAAAGCAAAGTCAATTCCAGCCTCCTCAACAATTGATGGGTTGTACGGTGCATATTCCCAATGCTTCAAAGAAGGCAATCCAATATAATGAGCATCTATTGGGTCTTCCACTTCATAAGGTTTTGGAAAAACCAAAGGAAGGATTAATGTTCCGCCCGCTTGTTTTATGGCGTCGATTCTTTGGTATTCCTTTCCAGAGCCTTTAAAAATATATTGCTTGTTGAATTCATCCCCAATTTTATCCGCTCTAATCAAACTCAACCAATCATTCTGAATAAAAAGTGAAGGCAAACTTTGTTGTTGGTTCCAAAATTTTAATGAAATGTTTTCTTCTACTTCCCCTTCATTTTTTTTGTACCAATCAGCATCAAAGTGAGTTTGTCTTAACAATGCGATGGCCCCCATTAATGAAGAAGGGTAGCCTTGTTTGCTAATTCCTTTGCGGAAAGAATAAAAAGCAGCAGCTTCTTCTTTTAAAATAAGTTTATTGACCTTGTTTTCTCCAAGGCTTACCAATACTCCGGAACCTCTTGCGATGCCATCTTTTTGATGTGCGACAACAGCACCGTAACCCATTTCTCTTAGACTTTTTGCTTTGTCCTTGTCAGAATTAAACAACATATAGGCCTGCGTTTCTGGTTTTATGGCCTCATTCCAGTTGTAAGCACCTTTCTTATCGGAAAGTAATTGAATGCCATTTTCTCTTCCTTCGCCTGCTGGTTTTGGTTCAGGCAGACCATAATTAGATAATAATTCAATAAAAGAAGGATAAATGGTTTTGCCGGAACAATCAACCTTTATGGCATCTTTTGGGACCTGCGTACTTTGTGAAATGCTCACAACTTTACCATCTTTTATTAGAAGAGTGGCATTTTCCAGTTTGGTTTGATAATCTTTGTATATACTTGCATTGGTAAATGCATAGTATTTGTTTCTATAATCCTTAACTCCATTATCTGGGAAATTACTTTGACCGAAACAGGTAATTGAGAGAATTGTAAAAATAATTAGGGAAAGAATTTTTTTCATTTAGCGATTTTTAGATAGAAACAAAAATACAAAAGCCAAGCCAACTATTAGGAATCGGAATTGATAAAAGATATTCTGAAATACAGAGAGTTGTAATATTGTCTTATTAAGTAGTTATTTTTACAATAGGAAAGTTGAAATTTAGTTATATTAATTTAGATATTATTCATAAGTCGAAATATTTACCTGATAGGAATTTGCTTATTTTGATAAATATACGAACAACGAATTGGTTTGGGAATCAAGAATTTCGTTATGCCGGAATTAATTGGTTTACTTCTTGTTCTCGACTTCGATTGGGATTCAAATCCAATTACTATTCGGTATACTGATGGGTTTCAGTACTTACCAAAGCTAGAAATTTTTATGCCTGTAAAACATTTAATTAGAAAAGTTAAAGTTCTTTTCATTCTGATATTTTTTGCTCTTTTTATTAATTGTGAAAAAGTTGCTGCAAACCATTTGGTTGGAGGTGAATTGACCTATGAATGTCTAGGAGCCAATTCTTTTAGAATAAACTTGATCATTTATCGTGATTGTTACAGTGATGGAGCTCCGTTTGATAATCCAGCTGCAATTTATTTAAGAAATTCAGGAGGAGATTATCTTGATTTCAATGATCCTAATGTTTTCAGGATTCCTATTTATATCGATGGGACTGATACAACCCGTTTGCCGATCAACGATGAAGGCCTTTGCACTGATAATATACCAGATGTTTGTGTTTCTAGGGCTATTTATACAACTACCATAAATTTGCCTCCAATTCCCGGGGGATATGACATCGTATATCAACGGTGCTGCCGAAATACTTCAATTGTTAATATTGCACAGCCTGGTGAAACAGGTTCCACCTATGTTTTAAACATTCCGCATGAAAGTGGAGGATGTGATAACAATTCACCTGTTTTTACCAATTTTCCGCCCATCGTAATTTGTGATCAATTTCCAATTTTGTTTGACCATTCAGCGACGGATGCAGATGGTGATTCTCTGGTTTATGAATTGTGCCAGCCACTTGATGGGGCCAGTGCTAATTTTCCAGGCAATCCGATATTCGATAATTCAGACAATTACCTTTCCCCCAATTTTGGTGGATGTAATTTTTCTCCAGATCCTATCAATTGGATTCCCTGTTCTGAAGGAACAGTTGATTGGTTGAATGGTTTCTCAACTCAAGATCCCTTAGGGAACTCTTCAGCTCCATTGGAAATTGACCCTTTAACTGGCTTGTTAACTGGAACACCTGATGGAATTGGCCAATATGTTGTTGGAATATGTGTTTCTGAGTACAGAAATGGTGTTTTACTAAGCAGAAAGATCAGAGATTTTCAGTTTAATGTAACGGATTGTGATTTAATCAGAGCAATTCCAGACGCTGATGCAATTGAAATTGAACCCAATATTTTTCAGATTATCAATTGCGATGAAAGCCTTGTCGGTTTTGACAATCTAAGTGTTGGGGCTGAAAGCTATGAATGGGATTTTGGAATAGAAGGAATCAGTACAGATGTCTCTTTTGAGGAATTTCCTGTATATGCCTTCCCAGATACGGGTATTTATGAGATTACCTTAATTGCAAGTAAAGGATTGGCCTGCAAGGATACAGCAATATTGATCCTGAAGTTGTATCCAACTTTTAATACGGAATTTGATTTTGATACCAATTTATGTGAAGACCAGACTTTTTCATTTACAGATCAAACTTTTGCTACTTATGGTAATATTGATAGTTGGGCCTGGGATTTTGGAGACGGAACAGTTATCGGACCCGGTTCAGGACCAGTGAATGAGCAAGGAGTTACTGGGACCTTTGATCAGCCAAGTTATATGTTTGATGGTCCAGGGCTTTATGATGTCACCCTGTTTTCGACCAATGATTTAGAGTGTAGGGATTCTGTTGTTCATGAAATTAACGTTTATGAAGTTCCAGAAATAGATATTGAATATGACTTTCTTTGTTTGGACTTTCCAGTCGATTTTATGGGAATTAGCAATATAAATAATGTTACTGATTGGAATTGGACATTTGACGATGGGGCTTTTACTGGTCAAACTCAAGACCAGTTTTACAATGTTCCTGGAGATTATTTTGCCAATTTAAGCGTACTCACTGATGAGGGCTGTGCGAATACAGAATTGCTCAATTTCACCATTTATGATGAAACATTTGCTGATGCAGGAGTCGATACGATTATGTGTTTTGGTACGAGTGTTCAATTGAGTGCAGTTGGTTCCGTTGGTGGGGCAGGGCTTGATGATAATTCTTATGAATGGCAACCTTCCGAATTTGTTACCGATGATAATGAAATAATAGATCCAACCGTTTCGCCAATAGACGATCAGACTTTTTTAGTAATTGTGTCAGATCCTAATGGTTGCAAAGATTCGGCTAATGTTTTGGTCGATGTTTTACCTTTGCCTGAAATTGATGCAGGTCCGGAACTAACCATTTGTGTTGAAGACAGTACCATAAATTTAAATGGCAGCGTTTCAACTGATGTGATCGACTTTGAATGGAGTCCTAATGAGCATATAAATGCAATTGACATTTTAAATCCACTGGTTTATCCGCCAGATACAATGCAATATGTCTTAACAGGAATTGACAATAATTTATGTGAAAATTCTGATACAGTGGATGTCAATGTTATTCCACTTTTGGATGTGCAATTGTTATCTGGTGATCAAATAATTTGTGAAGGCGACGAAATTCAACTTGAAGTGTCAGGAGGTATGGTATATGAGTGGATTCCTTCGAATGGACTGAGTGATCCAACAATCAGCAATCCAATTGCCAATCCTACAGAAGACAGTAATTATAAGATCATAGTTTCTAATCCTCCATGTTTTGTGGATACGGTTGATGTTTTTATTCAGGTTAATCCTTTGCCATTTGTAGATGCTGGTGACAGTGTTACAATCAATATTGGTGAATCTACTTTTTTGAATGGAATGGGGGATGTCGGTTATTTGTGGACTCCTTCAACCGGGCTTAGTGATACAACTATTGCCGATCCTGAAGCGATGCCTTTGGTTACAACAGAATACATTCTAACAACTTTTTCAGATGAAAACTGTGAAGCTTCAGATTCTGTAAAAATAATAGTCGAAAATAACTTTGAAGTAATTATACCAACGGCTTTTAGTCCTAATGGAGATGGATTGCATGATGACATTGGTATTCGAACAAGAGGGCTTGAGAACTTATACGAGTTTGCTATTTTTAATCGATGGGGTCAAAAAGTATTTGAAACCAATGATCAAACTCAGCGTTGGGATGGAACATTTAGGCAAACGCCTCAAGAATTAGGAGTGTATGTTTACTATATAAGGGCAGAGAAATTTTTAGGAGGCGAATTTATTGCCAAAGGAAATATTACTTTGATTAGGTAATTAATAGAAATCGTTTTAGTAAAATTGAGGAAAAATTAAGGATGAAATTGGGGGAATTTTTAAGACCTTTTATTTGTCGAGTACTTATAATTTGTTTTTGCATTAATGGAATGGTTTGTTTACCTGCAATTGGTCAGGAGATATTACCTGAAGACACTCTTGTGAATGATCAAAACATTGATTCATCAAATTTTTTGATGCTTGACCCATTGCTCAATGAGCAGATAAATGAAGAGGCCAATTCACAGCGGGAAGAAAAGATAAGCTCATTAGCATCCGAAGCATCCGAAGCATCCGAAGTATCCGAGGGCTCAGAGAAGAGCTTGGATACGCCACAAAAACGAAAAGCCAAGTTTAAAGATCACACTGTTCTGTTTTATGTTTATTGCCTAATATTAGTTTTGTACGCCATTGTTAGATGGAAGTATGAAGAGTTTTTGGGTTTATTAAATAGGGTTGTCAGCAATAGAAGAATGGCTCAGATTTACTTTGAGGATTCACAAAGTCAATTTTTGATTCCTTTGGTTTTAATGTTTTTCAATACAATTCTGATCTCTGGTGTTCTTTTTTACTATTTTCTTTTAAACCTTGGTGTATTTGACGCTTTCCCTTTTTGGAAATTGCTGGCTTATTCGGTATCAGTCAGTTTGCTGTTCTTTAGCTTTAAGTTTTTAATGCAAAAGTTCTTGGTTTGGTTGACTCCGATGGGTAAAGAACTTGATTTTTATCTGTATTTGAGGATTAGAATACTTTTAGTGTTGGGAATTGTATTGGTAATTCCAAGTTTGTTATTGTCCTATAGTAGTTTAATTCCCAATGCTATTGTATTGACTTTGATTGGTTTAGCAGTAATTATAACAAGCGCCATTATTTTTTATTATGGAATTATTATTAATCTTAGAACCTTAAGAATCCATCCTTTTCATTTTTTTCTTTATCTTTGCGCTCTCGAATTAGCACCATTCCTTATTTTATACAAAGTGCATTCAAATTTGATGTTCCTTTAAAAATATGCAGAAGGGTCTGATTCATGGAAAAATCAACGGTCTTTTTTGGCAAAATCAAACTATTATATGGCAGAGTTAACCAAAACTGTTGAATCAGGAAGAAACCTTGAGGTTAAGACTATATTAATATCTCAACCTGAACCAAGTAGCACCAGAAATCCGTATGTAGGACTAAAGGATAAATTTGGAATTCAAATTGACTTTAGAAAATTCATTCAGGTAGAAGGTATTTCGGGCAAGCAGTTTCGTAAGGAACGAATTAATCCTATTGAGCATTCAGCAATAATTTTTACCAGTAAAACCGCAATACAACACTTTTTTAGAATTTGTGGCGAATTGAGAATTACAATGCCTCAAGAGACAAAGTACTTTTGTCAGTCTGAGACGATTGCGCTTTATTTGCAAAAGTTTATTGAATACAGGAAAAGAAAGGTTTTCTTTTCTAAAGATGCTAAAACGACCTTGTTTACCTTATTGGACAAACATAAAGGAAACGAGAAGTTTTTGTATCCTACCCCCGTTTATGATTTTGATGACATTAGAAAGAACGATATACCAAGCTATTTAAGCGAGAATGAGTTCGATTTTTCTGAATGTACCATTTATAAAATTGTATGCAGCGATCTATCTGATTTGGAAAACATTTACTATGATATGATCGTCTTTTTTACCCCACTTGGAATAAAGTCGTTGTTTAAAAACTTTCCCGACTTTAAGCAAAAAAATACGAGAATAGCAGGTTTTGGATCGGTAACTTCCAAAGCTATTTCTGATCATGATTTAATTCTAGATGTCAATGCCCCAACAGTTGAGGCAAAATCTATGACAGGAGCGATAGAATTATATTTGAAAAAGGTAAATAAGTAGGTAAAATTGTTTATGTTTAAAGCTTCTGATCTTTTCAATTTAGAGCTTTTTATAGAAATAACTTCCCAGAGCTAATATTTAGATAGGATTATTCATTTAAAAATTCCGACAGGTCAGAATTTTTAAATGTTAAACAGCATCAAACTATCTTTGATTTATCAGAACCAAGATCGTTTAATTTACTTTCGTTCTATTTCATAGACAGTAAGTATTTTAATATTATCTTGTTTATTAGCTGACACACTTATGCTATTTGTTTTACCTTACTCAATATTTTCTATTGATTTTAAGTTATTTCAACATGCTCAACAAACTAAACCCTCTGTTTTGTATTTGGATTGGTTTGTTATTTTGTGCGGAGGATTTGAAATCCCAGCATCAACAACATTTCAGCCATTTTTTGTTTAATCAGGCTCAATACAATCCTGCTTCAGTGGGAACTAGACCGTATCTGAGTATTGATGGACTGTTCAGAAGTCAATGGTTGGGCATAAATGGTGCTCCAGGTTTTCAAGCTTTATCGGCTCAATTGCCAATTCCTGCATTAAAAAGTGGTTTTGGTATTAATATTGCTAATGAAACCTATGGGGCTAGCAGAAATACAGGAATGGAAATTTCTGTTTCCCGTAGTATTATAGAACGTTCTTTTAAATTATTGGGTGGTATTTCAGTTGGACTTGCTCAGAACAACTTAAATGGTTCTGAATTGATCACTCCAACAGGTATTTATGAAGATCAGATTGATCACATGGATGATCTACTTTCAAGTGAGAATACCATCGTTTGGGCACCGAAAATTGGTTTTGGGCTGTATTTTTATGACAATAACATAAGAATAGGGCTTTCTGCCAAAAATTTTCCTGCATTTAAGACTAAACAAGGAGCAAATAGTGTTTATATTTCAGAACAGAATGTAAACATTCATTTTAATGCTGCCTATAGACTTGAGTTTAGGAGCGGAATGGCCTTAACAACTATGCTGTATATGACGACGGATGGATCAAATTTACAGCTGAATACAGGATTTATGGTTTCTGTATTAAAATCACTTGATTTGGGAATTTCTGTAAGAGGATATAATAAATTAAGTATTGAATCGTTAGTTGGGTTGATTAAATATGACATAAATCCTGAATTTAGTATTATTTATGCATATGATTATCCAATATTGGCTTTGAATAATAAAACTGTTCAAAGCCACGAAATAGGGCTTAGATATAAAATAAATAGATTTTTTATAAAGAAAGGCAGTAAAATAATTTACAATCCTAGATTTTTGTAATTTATTGTTAATCACAGTTTTGTTTAAAATGTAAAATTCAATTAGTTTTACACGCCTTTTAAAACATAGCTTAGAATGTATAATTTCAATTTCATGAATAGAATAACCTTGGCATTGGCCGCCTTAGTGATTGTTTCAATTTTCTATAGCTGCCAAAGCAATGCTCTTGAGGGACAGTTAACTGGAGTTCAAAGAGATCAGGACTGGAACGGTATCAATCCTTTCGGTATGTCTTATGTACCCTCAGGGACCTTTATGATGGGTCAATCCGATCAGGATATCAATAATACCCTTACTCAACAAAACAGATCTGTTTCTGTTCAGGGTTTCTACATGGATAATACTGAGATTACCAATAGCGAATACAGACAATTTACCGATTGGGTAAGAGATTCTATAGCTCTTACTCAATTAGACCAATTCATCGAAGATGAAAATGGTAATACTACTCTGGATTGGGATTACCCAATCGACTGGGATGGTGGCTCGGAAGATGCCGAAGCCCTAGAGGATATGTATTACCAAGGAGACGATGTGCTCTTTGGCAAAAAAGAAATGGATCCAAGCAAGCTGAGATACAATTATCAAAAGTATGATATGAAATTGGCTTCTGGTGATCGTTTGACCAGAGCAAAATCTAGAAGTGAGTTTATCGAAGAGAGAGAAATTGAAATTTCTCCAGACAAACTTTGTTGGGTTGCTGATTTCTCTTATTCATACAATGAGCCAATGGCTCGTCAGTATTTTGATCACCCTGCTTTTGATGATTACCCAGTGGTTGGTGTAACATGGCATCAAGCTGATGCATTTTGTGCATGGAGAACAATCTATTGGAACATGAATGCTTTAGGTGAAGGAGAGCAGGAAATTGAAAACTTCCGTCTTCCAACTGAACAAGAATGGGAATATGCTTCAAGAGGGGGATTAAATGGTGCTCCATATCCATGGGGTGGACCTTATATTAGAAACAGACAAGGATGTTTGTTAGCTAACTTTAAACCAGGTCGTGGTAATTATCCTGAAGATGGTGGTTACTACACTGTAAAAGTAGGTTCTTATCACCCGAATGATTACGGTTTATATGACATGGCAGGTAATGTTGCGGAATGGACTTCTACAGCTTACTTTGAAGAAGGATACAGATTTAATCACGATATGAACTCTGAGATTGGTTATAAGTTAGGACCTCAGCCAGATGAGGACATTACTTTAACGAGAGTTGCTATTCGTGGAGGATCATGGAAAGATATTGGATATTATTTACAGACTGGTGCTAGACACTGGGAATATTCAGATACTTCTAAATCATATATCGGCTTCAGATGTGCATTGACATTCCTTGGAAGGTCTATGTCAGATTTTAGTAACTAATTATTAGCCCGGATATATTTGTTTGTTTTCGGACTTGGTGTCAGAAAAGCACTTTAATGGGGTTGTTATGCCCTGTTCAATTTTTGAATTTTATTTTATTCACAATTATAAATTATCAATTTTTATGGGATTTTTAGATTCAACTGGGTTTAAGTACGGCAAGAACCTGTTTGTGGGTATGGGAGCTGCTTTCGTAATTTTTGGAGCACTCTGTAAAATCCAGCATTGGGAAGTCAGAGACCCTTTCTTTGATATTCACATTATTGTATGGGCAATGGTACTTGAGGCAATAATCTTTGCTTTCTTGGCATTACTTCCACCAGACAAAGACTACAAATGGGAAAGAGCTTATCCTCAATTAATGGATAGTTCAATTAAGCCATTAAAAGGAAAATCAGGTCCTTCATTGACTGCAAAATTAGATAAAGCATTGGCTGCTAATGAAATTGATGATAATGTAATCAACAGCCTTGGAACTCACATTAAAGCTTTAGGGAACAACATCGGCAAACTTACCAATGTTACTGACTCTGTTGCTTCTACTGAAGAGTACGCTAAAAGTGCAAGAGAAGCTGCAGCTGCATTGAGTGAAGTTAAAAACGCTTATTCAAATGCTGCTTCTATGGCAATCGATTTGGCTGGTGCTACTGAAGGTACAAAAGGTTACCACGAACAAGTGAGTAAAATTACTCAGAACCTTGCTCAATTGAACACAGTTTACGAATTGGAGCTTCAGGATACGAATAACCACTTGAAAGCATTAAACAAATTTTATACTAACCTTACAGCTGCAGTGTCGAATCTTAACGACTCAGTTGAGGACTCTCAGAAGTACAAAGAGAACATGTCTACTTTGAACAAAAATCTTAACAGATTGAATACTGTTTATGGTAGTATGATTTCTGCAATGTCAGGTGCTTCTAAATAATCCGGTATTGTTTAATTAATTATCAAACATAAACTAAAATAAACAATGGCAATACCTAAGGACCCCCGGCAGCAGATGATTAACATAATGTATTTGGTACTGATAGCCCTTTTGGCTTTGAATGTATCTAATGAAATTGTTAATGCATTTAAAACCTTGAAAAAAGGAATTGGTGCCTCGAGTGAATCTATAGATAAAAAAGTTGACGGTTCTTTTAAGCAATTTCAGGCAGCAGTAGAGAAAAATCCTGATGGTCAGAAATATCTTGACAAGGCAACTCTAATGAATCAATACTCTGAAGAGTTTATTGCTAAAATAGAAGCACTTCAATTAGAGATCAATGAAGGTTCGAATAGAGGAAAAGAATTGGATGCTGATGGCTTAGCTCAAAAATTGGATGATCAAGACACACCAACACGTATTTTGGTCAAAGAAGGAAGAGGAAAGGAATTAGAAGCTACCATCTTGGATTCTAGAGCAAAATTCCTTGCACTTTTCGATGATCCAGGAATGGAGGCTGATAAAGCAGCATTTGAACAAGCTTTGTTGTTAAATGTGGACGAAGTTCCAGCAGATAATAAGGCAAAAACTGACGATTGGGCTACTTTCAAGTTCAATCAAATGCCTTTGATTGGTGCAGTTACACTTTTGGAGCAATTCAAGAATGATGCGAAAAACTCTGCAGCAACAGGAATTGATATTTTGAAAAACAATGTTTCTAAGGAAGAAATTCTTTATGATGCTTTTGATGTCGCTATCGTTCCAAGTGCAAGTAAATTGATTCAAGGTGAAAAGTTTACAGCTGAAGTTTTTCTAACAGCTTCGAGTTCTGCTTCTAAACCTAGAATTAGTATTAACGGAAAAGGCTTTGCAGCAGATGCAGGTGGTAGAGCAAAATACGAAACCACTGCAAACAGTCTTGGAAAAAAATCGATCACCGCTAACCTTTCATACAAAGATGGTTTCGGAAAAGATAAAACGCTTACTAAGAAATTTGAATACGAAGTGGTTCCACCACCAGATCACGTTCCAGTTGTTTCGGCAACTAAAATGAACGCTTTCTATATTGGTTTGGACAATCCAGTTTCTGCTTCTATTACTGGTGTAAGAGAAAATAAAACCAATGTAAGTTGCAGTGGTTGTGATATGTCTAAAGCTGGTACAGGTAACTACATTGCAAGAGTAAGTGCTCCAGGAGAGGTTCAAGTTAATCTTTCAGGAACAAATGAGCAAGGAAAGAAGTTGACGTATTCAGTTCCTTTTAGAGCAAAAAGAATTCCTGATCCAGTGCCAAAAATTGGTAAGCAGTCAGGTGGTAAAATGGCCAGTGGTGAGTTCAAAGCTCAGCAAGGTCTAAGAGCCGATCTTGAAGATTTCCTTTTCGATGCGAAATTTCAGGTTAAAGGATACGAGTTAATCGTTTCTGAACCAGGCCAAGATTTGCAGTCAGCAGTAAACAGTGGAGCTAAATTTGGTGACAGATGCTCTCGTTTGATCGCTAAAGCAAAGCCAGGAACAGTTTACTATTTTGATGATATCAGAGCGGTTGGACCAGATGGCAAGACAAGAAAGTTGCCTTCAATCGCTTTCCAGATAAAGTAAATAAAAAAGAAAAGATGGATGATTTCTTCCATCTTTTCTTTTTTAATTTTTTTTAGCAATATTAGATTTAGCTTTTTCGTTTTTGAAGAGTCTAAAGTTTTTAAGCAATAACAATTTTCATTAGAATGATAAAATCAATCAAATTTTTCGGCATCTTCTTCGCCTGTCTTGTTTGTCTAAACATTTCAGCTCAAGAAACCAATGAATCGAACGATCCCAACGAGTCTAATCAGGATGATCGTTCAGGACTTGATTTTGGTATTGAATTCAAAGAAGCGCTCGTTCAAGACGGTGCTTATGAGAAAATTACCGAAAAGCAAAGAATCGCCCTTCCTTATGATCACTTAAGAGAAGCAGATGTTTTGTGGTCCAAAAGAATTTGGAGGGTTATTGATACAAATGAAAAAATGAATCTTTCTTTTGTCAACCCACAGGAACCATTTATCAATGTTCTATTGGATGTTGTTCAAAAGAACCCGGAAGTTCGAATCTACGAATCAGACGGATTTTACAATGAAGTTTATGCTTCTGAAATAAAAAGTAAACTTTCAAGTGTTGATACATCTGAAGTATATGATTTCGAATTGGATGAATATATTTCTAAAGTAACCTACAACGAATTCGATCCAAGCGCTTTTAAGAAGTTTAGAATGAAGGAAGATTGGTTATTTGATGAGGAAACTTCAATGATGGTTTGTAGAATCATTGGTATCGCTCCGATTCAGGATAGATATACTGATGAGGGTGACTATCTTGGACAAGAGGCATTGTTCTGGATTTACTATCCAGATGTAAGAGATCATTTTGCTAAGTACGAAGCAAAGAACCCATACAATGATGCCATTCAAATGAGCTGGCACAAAGTATTTGAGGATCGTTATTTCTCAAGTTATATCATGAAAGAATCTAATCCTCGTGATAGAAGAATTGAAGATTATACTACGGGACACGATGCCTTGAAAGAAGGTGAGCGTATTCAAGGAGAAATTCTTGACAAAGAAGTAGATCTTTGGTCATATTAAAATTAGGTGTTGGGTTTTCGGTATTCGTAATTCGACTGAATAAAATAAAAAATGAGAGGCTGTTCCGAAAGGATCAGCCTTTTTTTTATGCTCTAATCTGAAATGATTAAAAGGGAAAATGCATAATTGAATAAATAGGTTGACTGAATTGAAATGAACTGAATCGCGAAAACCGAACAGGGAAAACCGAATAGCGAAAGCCGAATCAGCTCTTTAACATTCCATCGACAATATATTTTTTTTTATTTCCGTTTTGAGAATAAAAACTCTAAATGAAGAAATTAAAGTTAGTCTATCAGCTCGCCTTTTTGTTTTTTATTTTCTTTGATTTAAATGCTCAACCCATGGGTCCGGAAACCAATGAATCAAATGAGGTCATTGAATCTAGCAAAAGCAATTCGGAACGCAATTTTGGAATAGAATTTAAAGAGGCTTTGGTTCAAGATGGAGCCTATGAAAAGATTGCACAAAAAGAAAGGATTGCTTTGCCGTATGATCACTTGAGGGAGGCCGATGTTTTATGGTCCAAAAGAATTTGGAGAGTTATTGATACTCAGGAGAAAATGAACTTACCATTTAGAGATAAACAGCAACCGTTTATAAGTTGTTTGCTCGATCTTGTTCAAAAGAATCCTGAAGTAAGGATCTTTGAGACGGATGCATTTCACAATGAAATAAATGCTGCAGATGTGGAAAGTCGTTTGGCAAGTGTAGATAGCGCAGAAATTTATGATTTCAAGCTGGAAGATTATGTGATGCAAAAAACCACAAATGAATTTAATCCAGATGACTTTAGTAAATTTAGGATAAAAGAAGATTGGTTATTTGATGAAGAAACTTCAATGATGGTTTGTAGAATCATTGGTATCGCTCCGATTCAGGATAGATATACAGATCAGGATGAATACTTGGGACAAGAAGCGCTTTTCTGGATCTATTATCCAGATATTAGAGATCATCTGGCAAAGTACGAAGCAAAGAACCTATACAATGATGCCATTCAAATGAGCTGGCACAAAGTCTTTGAGGATCGTTATTTCTCAAGTCACATCATGAAAGAATCCAATCCACGAAATAGAAGAATAGAAGATTATGCAACTGGACATGATGCCTTGAAAGAAGGGGAGCGTATTCAGGGAGAAATTCTTGACAAAGAAATAGATCTGTGGTCTTACTAAAATGAGTTTTCGGAGTTAAGGTTTCGAAACCACAAATTGAATAATACGAATTGAATTATAAAATGTCGTACTGGATATGATGATAAAATTGATCAAGGCCGAGGCGAAAAACGTAGTTCTAGCCATAGCTAAAGCGAGGCTTTTCAACGAAGGCATTTGATT
>CALBCY010000184.1 GCA_937927195.1 uncultured Chitinophagales bacterium | reverse complement strand
TGACTGTGATGACAACGAAGACTGTAGTATCGATTCTTTTGTTCTGGAAACTTGTGAATGTTTGCATGAATATAATTGTTTAGAAATTTCAGGAAATGTTTCTACGGATCTGTTTGTGCTGTCTAATATCATGGTGACTTTGTTTGAGGCAAGCAACGATCTTTCAGTTGGCAATACCTTTACTGATGAAGACGGTGTCTTTGCTTTTACAGATATTTTACCAGGTGAATATTACCTCTACTTTGAATTTGATGGTGCTTATACTGCTTTATCAGCTATCGTAGATGAAAATGGCTTCTCAGATGTTTTATCTTTGGAAGAGAATTTGATACTTGAAATTGAAGTGGAGTCCAATGAACTTACCTGTCAAGATTTTGTAGCAATTGCCTCAATTGTTTGTGCACCAGACGATCAAAATTACAATGTACTTATAGTGGTTGGTGGTGCCTTTACAGAAAGTGGTTTTACACTGACCGACAATTTAACAGGAGAGGAGCAAATATATATGCAAGGACCTGTTTCCATAACAAACGATGCGGGGGCGGGCTATGACTATTCCGTTTCACCATTGGAACTGCCAGATTGTGTTTATAATTTTTCACAAACACTGGTCGATTGTATTACAACGGCTGTAGAATTACTTTCATTTAATGGCAGCATTGAACCACAAGGGAATCTTCTTACTTGGTCCACTGCCAGTGAATACGAATCAGATTATTTCATCCTTCAAAGATCGACCAACGGAAGCAACTTTGAGGATATTCAGACTATAAAGTCAACTGGCTTTAGCAATCGCATTCAGGAATACAATTTCCTAGATGAAAGCGATCCAGGCATTGCTTATTACAGATTGATAGAAGTTGATTTGGATGGGAACAAAGAGTTTTCTAAAGTTGTTTCAATTGATCGCCAAAATACTGATCAACAATCTTTTGACTTATTGAGTGTATTTCCAAACCCGGCTGAGATTCAAGTATATGTTCTTATAGATGTTCCATCTAATGAAGAATTAGAAATTAAGGTTTATGATTCATCAGGAAAAGCTTACCTCAAGCAAAAGCAAACAATTGAGGGAAGCTACAGCTCACAAACGCTTGAACTCAACATTGACCATTTGCCATCAGGCTTGTATTATTTGGATGTAAAGACAGTTGGTGATTCTTATCAAAAAGTTCACCCATTCATTAAGTTGTAAATCAACTTTATAGCTTTGGTATTTTCGCCTCTTGTCCAATCATTTAAATATAGAATGGAGAAGCCAACAATGGTTTCTCCATTTCTTAAAACTTTGTGTCACTACTTTGCTACTTAGCGGCTTTGCGGTAAATTTCACAAACTACCCAGCCACAAATACACCCCGCAAATTTAAACTTCCACTTAATCTTCAACTTAACTAGGCAACCATATGCCCACCATCGGCATTATAAACGCCACCTGTACAATAACTAGAAGCATCAGAAGCCAGGAAGCAGGCCAAGCCAGCCATTTCATCAGGTTGAGCCATTCTTCCAGATGGAAGGTGTGTAATAAACTCTTTTAATATCGCTTCATTCTTCCAAAGCGCCGAGCTGAATTTGGTTTGTATCAACCCTGGACAAATGGCATTGCTTCGAACTTTGGCTGAACCCCATTCCTTGGCTTGAGTTTGTGTCAGCATAATTAAAGCGGCTTTACTCACAGAATAGACACCCAATCCATAGGAAGGTTTTAGGCCTTCGACAGAGGCAATATTGATTATCGAACCACCTCCATTTTTTTCCATATGCGGCTGACATAAATTGCCCAAAAGCATGCAAGCTCGGACATTGACGTTCATAACTTTATCGAACAACTCGGCATTGGCTTGGAGTAGGGGAGCAAAGGTTGGATTTATAGCAGCATTGTTGACAAGGATATCAATGCGCCCGTATTTTTCTATGGTTTTATCAACCAAGTTTTTTAACTGATCAGAATCTCCTACATGGCAAGAAATTCCTACTGCCTCCAATCCATCTTTTTTAAAACTTTCTGCCACGCCTTCAACTGCCTCTTGGTTTCTACTGCTTACAACGACAGAAGCCCCAAGCTCGGCCATTCCTCTGGCAATACTTTCACCAATCCCTTTAGAAGATCCAGTGATGATGGCAACCTTTCCTTTTAATTCAAATTGCTGTTTTATCCTGTCCATTATTTATTGTTTTGTGAAATTTGTAAATAGATCGCTGCGCTTTTAGAATAAAGTACAAAGTACAATCTGTAAAGTTCAGTAAAGTATAAAGACGAATTGTTTATTCAAAAGGACTTTATTCCAGTATCGGACCGAACATCGAATCTCAGCCGAGCACAGCGAGTCCCAATAATAAAATGAGCGAAGCCAAAAGGCCGTCCAAAAGCAAAAGATCGCGCTGGCGTTCCAGTGGGCAAGGCCACACTGCGACCCAAGGCCCAACCCCCAATTACTTCTGCGTAACAATCAATTCAACCGCCGCTGGCTTTTTCCTGGAATTTGCTTTTTGAACACCAATTCTGGTTTCAGGCAAGCCAATATTTGTGAAATATTCCTGCACTTTTGTTGCTCTTTTTTCCTCTAATGTTGAATTGGATTGTACATCAGGGTAAACCACAATATCGATTTTAACAGATTGATAAGCTGCTAGAAGTTTAGCTACATTACTCAATTGTTGTTGAGATGATTTTTCGAAATTACTTGAACCATGCTTAAACTTCACCGTCTCAAGAAAGAACGATTTTGGTGGATTTCCAATTGGCGTTTCAAGATAATCAGCCAAACGAGCTTCTGTTGATTTTGGAGTGAAATTAAAGTAGTTAGACCCTTTCAACCTCTGATTCTTTTTAGCAACTTTCGAAGGCTTTATGCCCTTTTCTTGAAGCTCCTTTGCACCTGGTTTATTGCTTTTTCTTGCTTTAACATTGTTTGAGGCTGTCCCAACAGAATTTTCCATCTTGCTTGACGAAGCAATCTGATTAGATTCGACATCCTGTGAACAAGAGTTGAACACGAACAGACAAATAACTAGAACGGGGAGAATTGTAAAATGCTTAGCTTTCATTAATAAAATATTTGGTTATCTGGTTTTGCTTAGAGTTGATTATTAAAAAGTTTAGATACTCAAGGAAGCTGGTGAAAAATCAATTTTCACGCGATCCCCCAAATTTTAAACCTTGGTAACAACCAAATCATGACAAATATTAAAAACAAACAAACTATGCGCCATCAGATTCTGAAGGTCTGAATTTACTCGAATAATTTGAAATAAATTCTAAGATTTTAATTTCGGTGTCTTTCAGTTCAACTTCTCTTCGATTCATCACTCTTCTTGCAGTTTCGATGGCTTTATCAAACTGGTAAGTTCCCATTTTATCGAGATTTCCCCAAGAAAATGATGGAATATGTTTTGGAAAAAATCCACCACCAAAAATATTGGCAAACACTCCAACCACTGTTCCAGTATTAAACATCGTATTGATGCCACATTTAGAATGGTCTCCCATAATCAATCCGCAAAATTGTTGTTCAGATGAAATCAGTTTTTCTTCTTTATAATTCCATACCTTAACAGAAGAGTAATTGTTTTTAAGATTCGAACAATTGCTATCGGCTCCTAAATTACACCATTCTCCAATCACTGAATTTCCGAGGTAGCCATCATGCCCCTTGTTGCTGTATCCTTGAATAACGACATTACTCAATTCTCCACCAACCTTGGAATAAGGACCTATCGTAGTTCCTCCATAAATTTTAGCGCCCATTTTTACAACTGACTTTTCACAAAGAACGAAAGGTCCACGAATTAACGCGCCCTCCATAACTTGAGCTCCTTGAGCAATGTAGATTGGGCCATCCAATGTATTAAAACTAGCACCAACAATGGGAGAATCTCCTGCTATATAAAGATCATCTTCTGAGCCTATGATTTGGTTGTTCCCAAAATAGTCAAGAGACATCATATCAATTTCAAGCAAGTCAAAATCATCTTTTATGACTTCTGCATTATTCAAGAAAATATCCCAAGGATAATTTAACTTGATAAAATCGCCTTTATATTCGACGTTCTTAGCACCCTTATTTTGAACAATTTGCTGTAATTCTTTTTTCTGACTCAATTCGCTTTTAAAAGCAATGAGGTCTTCACCAGAAACCAAACATTCACCTAATTTCAGTTCACTGATGGATTCGAGTAACAATGGATTGGGAATGATAGAGCCATTGATAAACAAGCTTGGCCCATCATCGAGTTTGAGAGGATATTGGATTGAAAGGTAGTCTTTGCATAAGTAGCTTACCTCTTCCTGAAAAACATCTAGTGTTTGAACCCATTTTTCAAAAATTGTACTGATGCCAATTCTAATTTGAGCGGTAGGTTTAGTAAGACAGATTGGGAGGAGGTTTTCCCAAGATTCATCATCAAATAATACAATGTTGATTGATTCCAATTCCATTTATGCTAGTGTAAAAAAAAGCCTCACTGATTCCAGTGAGGCTTTTGACTTTGTTTAGTTTTATTGAAGAAAGTCTGTATTTATTCTGCAGGAGTTTCAGTAGATTCCTCTGCAGCAGGACTAGCCTCTGGAGCTGCTGGAGCTTCTGCTTCAACCGCTTTCGACTTTTTCTTGTATTTCTTGTTAAACTTCTCGATACGACCAGCTGTATCTACAAATTTCATTTTACCAGTGAAAAATGGATGAGACATTGCTGAAATTTCCAATTTTATCAATGGATACTCATTGCCATCTTCATGTACAATGGTGTCACTTGTTTGCGCACAACTTTTGCCGAGAAAAGACTCATCACACGAGAAATCTTTAAATACAACCGTTCTATACGTGTCTGGATGAATTCCTTTTTTCATTTTTTCTTCTTTTGTTTTCAAAAATAGTTCGCAAATGTACGATTTTATTGGCTTTTGCGCAAATATTATTTCATTATTTTTGATTGCTTCCTTTTTAGTATGAAATGCTTGTTTCGGCCCGCCAATACTTTTCAAATCATGTATAAACAACTAAGCAGGCGGTGAAATACTGTCAAAATTTGCTTTGTGCAATTTTAAGCATTGATTTTCAAAGTTTTAGTCAAAGTTATAATTAACGTATTGTTAAGTAAAGTGCCAATTTAACCAATGGTTAAAATAATCCAATCTGATTTTAAAATGAAACTATTTTCCCTTTTTTGGAATTATATAGTTAAATTAAAGAGCGTTTGATTGATCAAAATTACAAATATCTAGATATATTTTTTTTTAATGTTCTTTATGTAACCAATATTAATTGAAATGGAAAAGCAATGGAGGCGTTTTAATGGCGAAAGAATCCATCTTCCAATCTATAACGAGGTTGAAGAAGCTATAAAACGCGAACAAGGAAAAGGATTCAATTTGAAAGTATACATCGGCACTGATTCTCAGGTCCGCGGTAAAACTGCTGAATTTGCAACAGTCATCGTATTCTTAAGAGAGGGAAAAGGTGGGTTTATGTTCATTCACAATGAAAAGACTCAGCAAAAAATGTCCATCAAGGAACGAATGCTAATGGAAGTAGGGATGTCCATTGATATAGCCTACAAACTTTGCAAATTGTTCGATAAATATGATGTAGATATGGAGATTCATGCCGATATCAATACCAACCCTCAATTCAAATCCAATGTCGCTCTCAGCGAGGCCATTGGATACATCATGGGAATGGGCTTTGCATTCAAAGCCAAACCAGATGCATTTGCAAGTTCATCTTGCGCAAACAAGGTGGTATAAAGAATCGTACAAATTTTATGAAATGATTAAAAGGCCGTCCATAAAGGGCGGCCTTTCTTGTTTAAAGAACCATAATTTTGGAGCAATCCATCATTTACGCATTTCACCATAGTGATTAGATGAATGGTGAAATTGTAGAAAACTCATCGTTCATTTTCCTTATGTTCATTTTATTGAATAGGAAACTCAAAAATTCAGATTGCTTTTTTTTTGCACTAGATACCTTAGATGCAAA
>CALBCY010000183.1 GCA_937927195.1 uncultured Chitinophagales bacterium | reverse complement strand
ATCAATATCACCAATACATTGCACAACATCACTGATGTAGAAATTGACTTCCCCATTGCACCAGCATTGTAAAACAAGTTTTTTTGTTTTCATAGTTTTAA
Source organism: uncultured Chitinophagales bacterium (assembly GCA_937927195.1). GTDB lineage: Bacteria > Bacteroidota > Bacteroidia > Chitinophagales > UBA2359 > JAHDGP01. The sequence continues at coordinate 12,610 of CALBCY010000183.1, read as the reverse complement.
AAGAGATTGTCTTCTTAGGAAGATGGTCTCTTTTTTTTTGCATTGTTAAAATAATGCACGGATGGATGAACAGATTAGAAGAGGATTAAGGAGCCATTACAGAATTGACAAGATTGTTGTATTTTTGGCTAAAAAAGAATGAAGAGTTTACCAATTGCTTGTTTGTTTTTTATCATGCTCAACTGCATACCTTCTTGTGCTCAAGAAAAAAAAGGCATAGAATTGGGACAATTTGATGGATCAACCTATGTAAACCAACAATTCGATTTGTCAATTGAAATTCCGGAATCATGGTATTTCATGGACAAAGACCAAAGAAGCATGGCCGCAAAAAAGAACGCAAAGAAAATGCTGGAAACCAATGCTGACCAAGAACAAATATTGGAGCTCAGCTTGGAAAGTACAGCCTTGATTTTCGCTATATTTAAATATAAACCAGACACAATTATGGAGGTCAATCCGAACATGACCATTACAGCAACGAATATTGAAAAAACGCCAAACTTAAAGGATTTAGATTACGCACTTGAACAATCCAAAACGGGAATGAAAGAAATGGGGCTTCCCATTGAAATTAAGGACACAATTATAGAAGCTGAAATCAATAAAAAACAATTTAAAGGATTCAATTCCACGATTACTTACAATGGAATGTCAGCAAACTATGAATCCTATCTTGGTAATTTTGACAAGCACAATTTATTGATTACTATTTCTTACAAAAATGAAATTCAAAAAGCAGAATTGTTAAACATTCTGAATAGTATTCGCACAATAGAACGGAAATAAAAACAATGGCAAAATTCAACTTAAAAGAAATTCTAGAACTTGAAAAATACTACAGAATTTCACTCCTAAACAAAATTTCAGGATTAAAAAGTGCGAATCTGATTGGAACCCGAAATGAAAATGGCATTTCAAATTTAGCAATCTTTAATTCTGTGACTCATATTGGAGCCAATCCTCCATTCCTAGGTATAATTGTAAGACCCTTGCTGGTTGAAAGACAAACCTATTCCAATATCAAGACGGGCAAATATTTTACCATCAATCAAGTAACTGAACAAATTCACAAGCAAGCTCATCAAAGCTCCGCTAAATATGAGAACAATGTTTCCGAATTTGAGGAATGTGGACTTAAAGAGGAAAACATAGATGACTTTCCTGCACCATTCGTCAAGGAAAGTCCGATCAAAATAGGATTATCCTACAAAGAAGAACACTTGATCACCGCAAACAATACGATTTTAGTTATTGGTAAAATTGAGCAAATAATGTTACCAGACAAAGCGCTCAAACAGGATGGAGACATAGAATTGGATTCCTTAAATGCGATTGCAGTTGGTGGCTTGGATAGCTATTATTCTTGTAATCGGATTGGTCGATATGAATATGCAAGACCAGGTAAGGAATTTAAAAAGATAGACTAAGGTGAACTTCCTTAAAACAACAAGTCATTTATTCATTCCATTTTGTATTCCTCTACCCATTTAAAACCTTATCTTTGAAAAATAAAGAATTCAATAAATCAATCTCTCTAAAGAACGAAGAACTATGAGATCACTGCTTACTTTTATATCTGTTTTGCTAATAGTCCTTGGCTCCTGCAAACCACAACAAAAGTCTTTATCAAGCGGAGATTTATTTGAGTTGAATGAAATTTCATCTACCATTTCCAATGATACCATCCATATAAAATTTCAGGATGACTCTTACATTGGTGATAAAAATTACAACTCTTTAAAGACCAATTTATTCGTGTATTTAAACGCTGATGAATTAGATAAATATGGTTTAATAGTTGTTGAAGGCTTACAAAAAAAAGAGGCATTTGATTTTAAGCAAAGCTATAACAAACAAGATCTGAATTTCATAAAAAACCTTTTCGATACTCAGCCAATGTTTAGAAGCTCCGTTGAACATTTGACGACCAACTTTGATGCTACAGATTGGTGGGCATTGGTCAATGCCTACAAGTCCGTTCAGATGCAGCGGAAACAAAAACTTGGAAACAGCCCAATTGACCTCATTTATAATTTTTGCCAAGTTTCTGACAAAGAACTTGAAAAGTCTGAGCCGCATGAAATTTTAAAACAAACAGCCCAAACCATCAAAAACTCCAAGGTGACTGATTTCTTTAAGCCTGAAATTGTTATCCCTTCTAAAAAAGTACTGAAAAAATTCAATTACTTCCTCAGCTTAAGAAATATGGAACCAGTCAATTAATCCTGAATAATATTTTCTATGAAAGTTCTACTGATTAGCGGCTCAGCAAGAGTTAGCTCCAGCAATGTTTCCCTTTTAAATTTCATTCAAAAAATCAAAGCTTCGCATCATTTTAAAAGGGCGGACTATCTTTCACAATTGCCTTTATTCAATGCCAATATTGAATCAAAAAAAAACAGTCAACTCGATCAATGGAGGCAAGAGGCGATTTGGGCAGAGGCGATAATTATTGCCACACCGGAATACATCTACAACATTCCAGCACTTTTGAAAAATGCCCTCGAGTGGCTGACAAAAAATGGCGAATTTTATAAAAAACCTGTTTTACCAATTGTCTATACACCCGCTCCAAAAAGAGGACAAAAAGCAATGGAATCGCTCTTAAATTCACTTGAAGCACTCGATACCAAGGTGCTTGCTTCCCTGCTCTTACACCACACAGATGTTTCGTTTGATGAGAATGGTGCATTAAAAAACAAAGATGGATTGGAATTGCTTTCTAGTGCCATTGAGTTGCTTGATTGAAAATTAATTGGTTCCCTGTTCTCCTAAAAATAGTTTGCATTTTGCACATTGGCGTTAAAAACGATTATTTTTACTGAGCCAATATCCAAACTTGAAAGACGACACAACAAACAAGACAATAAACAACAGGACAAATAATTCTGACAAGCTCATAAATTTATTCTTTGGCTTAATCGCCATTTTGGGATTTGTTTACATTCTCTTGCGCGCCTACCACATACAAATGACGCAAGACGAAGCTTTTTCTTTTTACCTGGTTCATGTCAACTATTTAAAAGCTTTGGGCACAACTGCCAATACACATTGGCTCAATTCGATTGGGATGAAGATTGCCGATTTATTCAATCTCCATCATGTTGTTTTTCTGCGTTGGCACAATGTCATTGCCTTTTTTATCTATGTATTTTTTCTTTATAAAATACTGCCATTTTTTAAAACCAATGCAGCCAAGTTATTGCTAATTTCTTTTTTTTTAATCAATCCGTATACGCTCGAATATTTTTCCCTTGCAAGAGGATATGCTTTGTCATTATCCTTTTTTATTGCTGCAATCTATTTTGCTTTAAAGAGCATTTCAGCCAAAGAAGTAGATTTAAAAAATACATTTCTGATGGTGAGTATGGGAACAATTTCTATAGCAGCCAACTATACTGCTTTGTTTCAAAACACTGCCCTGTTTACATTTATTAGTCTCCTCAGCATGACCAAAATGGAAAAACCCTTTTTGATTTTCCGGAGTAAATGGATCTACAGCCTTCTTTTATATCTATTCACCTTGACAATTGCAACAATCAATTTGCTGTTGGTAAAAAACATCACCAATGACCTTCAGTTTGGAGGAGAGCATTCTTTCTTTACGGATACCTTAAACAGCATGCTCGCTTTCATTCTGTACATTCCGAGACATGGCGGATGGGCAAACGATCCCCCACTCTATTTAACCTTAGCCTCAATTTTGTTCTTTGCGATTGTCCTTTTTATTCTCCTAATTGGAACATTTAGAAAGAACCTGTTCATTGGACTTTTTGGTTTTCTTTTTCTTTTCAATTTTGGCTTAAATGAAAGCTTATTTATCGCATTAGACATTCCCTTTCCTTATCTAAGAACCGCCTTGATTCTTTTTCCTTCAATGGCCTTTTCTATTTTGTTCTTTATCGATCAGGTCAATATTAATACAAAACTAAAAACAGGGATTTGTATTTCCGTTTTTGCATTGATGAGTTTAAATTTTACTCAAATTGCCAATCTCAACAAATCTTACGAATGGGGCCATCACGCTGAGGTAAAGGAAATACTAACTTTTATAAAAAACAGGGAAAGTACGGAAAGTAGCGGTAAAGAAATTAGGGACTTGAGTCAAATAAAAATACTCAGTGATCTCAGCGTTTTTCCGATTTGGAGAAATTACTATTCTCAAATTCCTGAAAACCCATTTCCCCTTTCTTGCGATTTTTATTATCAAATAAAAGCACAAGAAACTGCGGATGTACTAAGCCAAAAATATGCCGCTTATGACTATTTAATATGCAATCCCACCAATCAATTAAACCTTCCACCAGATATCGAAAACATAAAATTGATAAATTTTTATCCCAATTCTGGTGTGAAATTATTCGAGGTAATTAAATAATTTTCCTCTTTTTTAAAATTTTATTTTTCTTTCATAAACACCTTTATTTCAACACTTTACATACAAAACCACACAAACTAAGCGATCCAAAACCAAACACCGAATACCGAAAACCGAAAAAAATGTCCCCTCTTTCAATTTCAGCTTCGTCATGTTCATGAATTTAATAATTAATCAAATAAAAAATTGAATCATGAAAAATTTTGTAGTAATTTATTATGCTCCTGCTGAAGCACTTGGAAAAATGGCAACACTTAGCCCAGAAGAAAAGGCAAAACAGTTGGGACCTTGGATCAACTGGAAAGAAAATTGTGGAGACAAAGTTGTAAATTTTGGTGCCCCACTAAGTCCTGGTCAAAATTTGGACGCAGATAACAACTGGACAGCAAGTACCAAAGAGGTAAGTGGCTATTCGATTTTACAAGCTGAAAGCAACGAAGCAGCGCAAGGCCTTTTGAAAGATCATCCGCACCTTGCTTGGGCACCCGGCTGCTCCATCAGTGTTCATGAGTGCATGTCAATGTAGTTGGCTATTTAAATCGTATTTTAATAACAAAAAAACAAAGAGAAATGAAAGATTTTATGATGATTTTTATAGGAGAAGATTACGGTGCATTGGGCCTTTCTCAAGAAGAATTACAACAAAGAATGGGCAAATGGTTTGCCTGGAATCAAAAAATGTTGGATGCAGGAATTGTAAAAGATGGCCATGCCCTACATGCAAATGCAAAAAAAATAGTTGGACCTGACAGAGTTGTTTCGGACGGCCCATTTGTTGAAAGCAAAGAAATCATTGGTGGCTACTATATAGTATCTGCTGAGTCAGTGGAAGATGTTTATGAAATAGCGCAAGATTATCCCGATTATGATTTGGGCGGAGCAGTTGAAATCCGTGAAATTGTCGTCTTCCAACAATGATTCGAAAAACATGAAAGACGGACAAATTATAGATCACCTGTTCAGGCATCAGTATGGTAAAATGGTTTCCATTTTGACCAGAATATTTGGCCTGTCTAATCTCGAAATCATTGAAGATGCTGTTCAAGACACTTTTGTCAATGCTAGTTTAAAATGGAGAACCAAGCTTCCGGAAAATCCGGAAGCTTGGTTGACTAAAGCAGCCAAAAATAGAGTGGTCGATTTGCTAAGAAAAATCAAAGCTGACCAAAATAGAATCACTCATTTTAACAATGGCCCATCTTCTCTTCTACTCAATGATCTTTTTCTTGATCATGAAATCGAAGACAGTCAACTGCGAATGATTTTTATAGCCTGCCACCCTACCCTCAATCCCAAAGATCAAATTGGCTTCGCTTTGAAAACCATTGCTGGTTTTAGTACACGTGAAATTTCATCTGCACTTTTACTCAAAGAAGAAACCATTAAAAAAAGTTTGATTCGCGCCCGAAAAGCCATCAAAGAAAACGATCTTTCTTTTGAATTTCCTGAAAAGCAATACATCCCGCAAAGAATCGAAAGAGTGCTTGAAGTATTGTATCTGATATTTAATGAAGGCTTTCACTCCGGCAAAAAAGAGATGCTGATTCGAAAAGAATTGTGTGGAGAAGCCATCCGATTGTGCAAAATGATATTGAAAAAAGAAATGTTCAGAACCAGTTCCGGTTATGCTCTTTTTGCACTAATGTGTTTCCATTCTGCTAGATTGGAAAGCAAAGTCAATGATCAAAATGAAATCGTTGACCTCAAAAATCAAGACAGAAGCAAATGGTATCAACCGCTGATCAATTTGGGCAATGATGCAATGATCAAATCTACTTCCGAAAACAAAATCAATACCTATCACTTTGAAGCAGCCATTGCTGCGGAACATTTAAAGGCCAAAAGCTTTGAAGAGACCAATTGGGAAAAAATACTTCACTTGTATCAGAGTCTTTCCGAATTGCGTAAAATACCAATCAACCAACTCAATATTGCGATTGTACTGATTCAGTTAAAAAATTATCCTGAGGCCTATATTCAATTGATGGAAATCAATCCGAAAAAGCTAGAGCAAAGAGCTTACTTGTATCATGCAAGCATGGCCGAATATTACAAAGTAACAAAAGACAAAAAAAAGGCAATCGAAGCCATAGACAAAGCTTTAGAGCTGGTCAAAAACGAAGCAGAAAAGAACTATTTAACCAAAAAGAAAGCAAACATAATTTCTGGTGAACCCGTTTAACACAATTTGAAAATTCTGAATTTATGAGCAAGAAATATTTCACAAATGATTATGTAAAATTCTTCAAGGATTTGAAGTCTAACAACAACAAAGAATGGTTTCATTCTCAAAAGAAACGTTATGCAGAAAGTGTGAAGATTCCTTTCGCTAATTTTGTTTCTGACCTGATCGAAGCCGTTCAAAAACACGAACCTGAAATACAAGTCTTACCAAAGGATTGCATTTCACGAATCAACAGAGACATCCGTTTTGCCAAAGACAAAACACCTTACAATTTAAATCTGAATGCTTTTGTTTCGAAAGGAGGAAAAAAGGACAAAAGTGTTCCAGGGCTATTTGTTAGACTCGCCCATGACATGGTTGGAATTATGGGTGGTTGTTATGGACCAGACAAAGAAAAACTTGGAAAAATAAGGCAAGCAATTATTGACAATCCAAAAGAGTTCAATCAATTAATTTCAAGAAAAGCTTTCAAAGAGAAGTTTGGTGAAATTGAAGGGGAGAAAATGAAACGAATTCCCAAAGACTTAAGAGAGGCAGCCGAAAAACAAGCTTTGATTTTGAACAAAAATTTTTATTACATGGCTTCAGAAAAAGCTAGCCTAATTAGTTCAGACAAACTTATGAAAACCCTAATGGATCATTACAAAATAATGAAACCTTTAAACGATTTCCTAACTCGCTAAAAGCCTTAGGCTAAAAGCTCCTAAAATAAAGAATTCGACAAATGGCCTACAACCCATTGCTCCAAGCAAGAATTGCAAACTTATTAGACCGCCAAGCCGTCATTTATCTCGAAAAGAAAATGTTTGGAGGCCTCTTCTTTATGGTTGATAATAAAATGTGTGTTGGGCTTCTCAATGGAGGCCTAATGGCACGAGTGGGGCCAGATGCAATGGAGGAAGTTTGCAAATCAAAAGGTGTCCGTCAATTGCTTCACGGCACAAGACCAATGAAAGGATTTGCCTTTATCGAACCTGAAGCCATTGAGGAGGATGAAGAACTTGACTTTTATCTGTTAAAATGCCTCGAATACAATCCAATAGCCAAAGCGAGCAAAAAGAAAAAGAAGAAAAAAAACGATCAAAAAAAATAAGGCACATTTTTGCCTCGTTTCATAAAAGTTCACCCGATCCTTTGGTAAAAACACCAAAGGAATGCCATGATTTGTCTGGTACTCAATTAAAGAGTTTAAAAACTTCTACATCTATAAATCATCTATTCTACAATATCATTATCTTCGCTTGCAAATCCCAACAATGATAGTGAGAATCCTTAGCATATTAGCAATTGTGATATTCCTTGTTCCCGCTTGTGGCGATGATGATCCTATTTGCGAATTGTATAATTTCCAACCGAATGCTCTCCCCGCTTGCAATGACAATGTCATCAGTCTAGAATTTTATTTTTCAGTTATGAATGGCTCAGGAAGTTATAGAATCACAGACCAAATAAGTGGACAATCTCAATTGATTGAAAATGAAAACAAAAATGGACTGATAAATATTAGTGTAGACTTCATCATTAGTGAATTATTTATCACTTCGGAATTTATGGATTTAGTAATTTCTGACGAACTCAATGACAACTGTTATTCAAGCACCTACCTACTTGATGTAAGAGAATGCATTTTAGGTCTAGAATTCGAATTCATTGAGGTGCTCGCGTCCACTTTTAATATGGGCTGCACGACTGAACAACTCAATTGTTACGATGATGAATATCCAGCTCACGAAGTCTACCTGTATAGTTTTCAAATGAGTAAATATGAAGTCAGCAATAAGGATTATTGCACATTTATGAATGCCAATGAGTTGAGCGAAGATGGAATATTCAATGACACCATTCTTATTGATCTAGCATCAGATGATTGTAAAATATTTTTCGAGAATGATACTTTCAAAGTGCGTTCTTCTTATGAGAATTATCCCGTAAGCAATGTGAATTTTGCTGGCGCTCAAGCCTTTTGTAATTGGGCACAGGTTAAATTACCAACTGAGGCTCAATGGGAGTTTGCAGCAAAAGGCGGAGATAAGCTCAACAATTACATCTACAGCGGAAGCGACAATCCGGATGAAGTCGCTTGGACATCTGCAACAAGCAATAATCAAATTCATGAAAGTGGTCAATTAGAACCCAATGAAATTGGTTTATACGACATGAGTGGAAATGTTTCCGAATGGTGCACCGACTTATACAATCCTGATTATTATGAGGATAGCCCGCTTAATAATCCATTGGGCCCAATAGTTGGCAACAACAAAATTATTCGAGGAGGAAATTGGTCTTCTGATCCTAGAGAAGCCAGGGTTAGCAATCGTGACAATAACTGGATTGGCAACTCTTCCAATAAAATTGGATTTCGTGTGGTAAGAGACTTTTATTATTAAAATGATTTCATAATCACACAGATTTCATCCTGAAAAACCCACCTTTAGTATCCGAATAAAATTTCGTAATTTGTTGTCCTGAATAACAATTATTGACCTAGGAAAATCGACTGGACTTTTGGTCATAAGACCAAAAGAAAGCGCATAAGACCAAAAAAAAGCACATAAGACCAAAGGAAAGCACATAAGAAAGCACATAAGGCCAAAGGAAAGCACAAATCTGATATCCGGCTAACGCTTTAGCAGCGTTCTGTGAATCTTTCGACAAAATGTAACATCTGTAAATCATGGACATAGCAAAAGAAATTAGAAAAGGAGAAGAACTCGACTGGAAGAAACTAGAATCACACCTCCGTGAAGCAATGCCCGATTTGGAAGGCGATTTCACAGTCAGCCAATTTCACGGTGGACACGCCAACTTAACCTATCTTTTAAATTTTGGAGGACGAGAATTGGTATTGAGAAGACCACCATTTGGTAAAATTGCGCCTGGTGCCCACTCCATGAAAAGAGAATTCAAAGTCCTCTCTCGCTTAAACGAACATTTCCCTCAAGCGCCCCTCGCATTTTACCATACTCAAGATCCTGATGTCATCGGTGCTGAATTTGTCGTGATGCAAAGGAGAACCGGAGTGGTCATCAGAAAGCACATCCCTGAATGTTTCAGCGCAATTGAAAACATTGAAAACCGCTTAACCATCGCCTTGGTAAAAACCCTTTCAGATCTTCACAACATTGATGTAGAAGCTGCCGACCTAAGTCATCTGGGCAGACCCGAAAATTTCATGCAAAGACAATTGGCTGGATGGACACAACGCTGGGACTTGTCAAAAACTGAAGAAAATAAAGACATGAATGAATTGAAAAGTCTACTGGCTGAATCCATTCCTGCTCCACAAAAAGTAGCCATTGTTCACAATGATCTCAAGTTTGACAACTGTCAATTCCAAGCAGATAATCCAGACCAAATCACCTCTGTTTTCGATTGGGACATGACCACACTTGGAGATCCGCTTGCCGACTTTGGAGCCACACTCAGCTATTGGCCCGACCCAATTCTAAGTGCCAATAAAAGCATTCCTGTTATGTTAAAAGGAGACTTTCCCGAAAAAGCTTTTCTCAAGGAAGAATACCAAAAACTAACTGGATTAAATCTGGATAACATTGCTTGGTACGAATCTTTCTCCTTGTTCAAATTGACAGTAATTGCACAACAACTTTACAAAAGATTTGTAGACGGTGCAACTGCCGATAAAAGAATGGCCGCCTTCGGTGAATCAGCAAAAGCAATGGCCTTCCTTTCAAGAAAAATTGCAGAAAGGATTTAGTAATTGGCCTTTTGCTTTCGGCTTTCGGCTTTTGGCTTTTGGAACAAGCTTGCTAACAATGCTAGTATAAACCGAGTTGCCACTTTTTTATGTCATTTTATCAATTATTTATTAAAGCACTATAAAATCCCCTATGCGCCAAATACTACCTATTTTTCTCTTTCTAATCTGCTTGCTTTCAATCGATACAATCGCACAAGAAGAAGCGCCAAAAACGAAAAAAAACAGCAAAGAATTTGCCACTGACAAGGCCGAAATTTCACCAGCAGTTTACGATTATTCCAATGCTCCCTATAAGGGCATTTCAAAAGAATCTTTTTATCTTGAAATGCGGGATGGAATAAAAATTGCCGTCGATTTGTACCTTCCAAAAAACATCAATTCCGAAGACAAACTGCCTTTGCTTATCCATCAAACAAGGTATTGGCGTTCTCCCCAAATCAACTTTCCATTCAATCTATTCACCAATGGCCTCATCGGTTCTTCTGGTAAAATGATAGAATCTTTTGTAGCAAACGGATACGCCATCATCAATGTGGATGCCCGTGGCTCCGGAGCTTCTTTTGGTTCAAGAGCCTATCCTTGGACGGAAGATGAAATTCAAGATGGTTATGAAATTGTAGATTGGGCTATCAAGCAAGATTGGTGTACTGGCCAGGTTGGTTCCTTGGGTGGATCCTACAGTGGAACGGCAGCAGAATTTTTGGCAACAACAGAGCATCCAAACCTCAAAGCCGTCGCCCTACTCTTCTCTCTTTTTGATGTCTACGAAGACAATGCATTTCCAGGAGGCATCCACCATACTTGGTTTACAGAAAACTGGGGCGAAGCCAATAACAGAATGGACAACAACGAACTCCCCATCAATTACAAAAAATTTAGTTGGCTGATAGGTGGCGTTTCAAAAGTAAAAACGAAAAACAAAAAACAACTCTTGACTCAAGCTATTGCAGCTCACCAAGAAAACCGAAATGTTCATGATGGTGCATTGTCAGTCGATTTCAGAGATGACAATCCAGATGGGGAATCCCTAAAATCATTGGATGTGTTTAGCCCTCATGCCTATTTAAAGGAACTCAACAATTCAGGAGTTGCCATTTATTCCTACAGTGGATGGATGGACGGAGCTTACCAAAATGCTGCCATCAAGCGACATTTAAATTTAGACAACAGCAACAACAAACTCATAATTGGTCCTTGGGAACATGGAGGCTCTTACAATATAAGTCCTCATTGCAGATCGCTTGCTGGCTTTGATCACATCGGAGAATTGATGAAATTTTTTGACTTCCATTTAAAGAGCAAAAAGAATGGCTTAGACAAAGAGGCTGCCGTTCATTATTTCACAATGGGAGAAGAAAAATGGAAGGCTTCTGAATCGTGGCCACCCGCTGATACTGAAATGCAAAACTTGTATTTCACAAAAAGCAAAGAGCTTGTCTCTGAAATGCAAGAGGTAAAATCTGCCTATACCGACATCCCAGTATCGCATAATTTTGGCAGTGGTGACATGACTCGGTGGAAGGCTGTAAATGGAAAAATCAATACCGCTTTCATGTACCATGACTGGAAGGAGAAAAGCCGAGATTTGATTTCCTTTGAAACTGAGGTATTGGAAGCTGATCTTGAGATAACTGGCCATGCTTTGTTCGATTTATACATGAGTTTCAACAAAACAGACGCCAGTATTTTCGTCTATTTGCAAGATGAAGATGAATCGGGCAATGTGGAATACGTAACAGAAGGACTCCTCCGCGCCAGCCACAGCTCAATAGAAGACAAAGGAATTTATAAGGAAGAAGGGCCAGCCAGAACCCATAAAAGAGCCGATGCTAAGGAAATCAAAAAAGGCGAAATTATTCAGCTAAAAGCCGACCTGATTCCCACCTCTTATTTGTTTAAGAAAGGGCATAAAATAAAAATTTCAATAGCAGGATCAGATATAGATCACTTTGAAATATTTCATCCAGACGGTTATGAAATGAAATTGTACACTGGTGAGGAATATCCCTCAAGGATTGTCTTGCCAGTTTTGCAGGGTGGACTTTAGTAAAGAACAGAATGGTTTGTGGAGAATGAACACAGGAACGCCTGTCGCAAAGACACAAAGGCACAAAGGCACAAAGCAAATTGATTAGTAATTAATAATTTTTCAACTTAATCTTCAACTTAATCTTCAACTTCTCAGGGCAACTGCTCGCTAATGATATAATTCATTACTCCCGTTGGGTTAGAAGGGTGCAAAAGAACGTTGAAAAATATAACATTGGGTTCATTGTTCAATCCTTGATAAATCACTTGTCCATCGAGGTTTACATCAGCTGGGAAA
>CALBCY010000182.1 GCA_937927195.1 uncultured Chitinophagales bacterium | reverse complement strand
CCTTCGGCTCGCTTCTTTGCTGTTGGTACGGAGCTGAAGCTCCTGTTGGTACACTCGCCTTCGGCCTCATTGTTAGTGCGGCTGCGATTTTCAGCGACTCTCTTTTCCTCTTAGAACCTGACCAGTTGTGACACTTACATTTATAAGCTGCGTATTAGTTTTTATTTTTTTATTAATTGATTTGTTTCTTTGTTTTAAATGAAAAATGACTTTAGTTTAGTCTTACCTGCTTACCAACAGATGCGTCGCTGCATGCCCCATTAATGCCTCCAAACTCCGTAAGCGGATGCTCCTTTGATTTCTTGATTGTACAATACCGTCAGACAAAATCCCAAGTAATTTCTTGTTTCTCTTGGATCGATTACGCCATCGTCCCACATTTCAGAACTGGAATACCAAGCATTGGATTTTGATTCCATTTCCATCATCAGCATTTGCTTGACCATGTTTCCTTGCTCTTCGTCGTATTCTTCTCCTCTTGATTTTGCGGATGCTCTTTGAACAATTTCCATAACACCAGCCAATTGTTGTGGTCCCATTACAGCAATTTTTGAATTGGGGTAAGCAAACAAAAAATTGGGATCGTAAGAACGTCCGTTCATTCCGTAATTTCCTGCTCCGAAAGAAGAGCCAATCATAAGTGTGATGGACGGTACTGTGCTATTGGAAACAGCATTGATTAGTTTGGCTCCATTTTTAATGATTCCACCTTCTTCATAAGCTTTTCCAACCATGTAGCCAGTTGTGTTTTGCAAGAAAATAAGTGGAATGTTGTTTTTATTAGACAATTGGATAAACTGCGCCGCCTTATTGGCACTTTCAGAAAAGATTACTCCATTGTTTCCTAAAATCCCAACAGGATATCCGTGAATTTTGGTCCAACCACAAATCATCGTGTTTCCATATTCTGCTTTGAATTCAGAAAAGGTTGAACCGTCCGTGATGCGCATAATGAGCTCTCGCACATCGAATGGTTTTTTGACATCGGATGGGACGACCCCTAAAATTTCATCAGCATCGAACAATGGTTCCTCAACTTTCTCTGTCGGAATAAAATGAGCTTTCTCTGCATCAATGAATTCCATTATTTCTCGGGCTATTCTGATTCCATCGAGCTCATCTTCTGCTAAATAATCTGAAACGCCAGAAATTCTGCTGTGCATTTCTGCTCCGCCGAGTTCCTCATCGGTGGCGACTTCGTTGGTTGCCATTTTCACGAGTGGTGGTCCTGCTAGAAATACCTTTGCTGCTTTTTTTTGTAAAATGGCAAAGTCAGACATTCCGGGGATATAAGCTCCTCCAGCAGTTGCGTTGCCGAAAACAATAGAAAGGGTGGTGAGGCCTAATTTCGATCTACGGGTAATTTCACGGAAACCCTCACCACCTCTATTAAATATTTTTGCTTGATCGGGCAGGTTTGCTCCCCCACTCTCGACCAAATTTATTGTTGGCAATTTACATTCTCTGGTTATTTGTCCAATGCGCATTCCCTTGACTACTGTTGGAAAATCGACAGAGCCACCTTTGCGGGTTCCAACATTGGAATTGATCATGCAAAGTTTGCCTGAAACCAAACCTATTCCAGAAACATTTGTTCCCCCAGCTCCAAAACTTCCCTTTTGTTTCATTCCAGCCAAAGGAAGCAACTCAAGGAATGGACTGTCTTTGTCCAATAACAATTCTATTCTTTCTCTTGCTAAAAACTTACCCCTTGTTCTGGCTCTTTCCAGGTATTTTTCTTTTCCCTGAAATCGACTTGCCTCTAAATGCTTTTCAAAATCTACCAGTATCTTTTTCATTTCAGCATAATTGGACTGAAATGCTTCCGAATTGGGATTTATATTTGATTCAAGTGTTGTCATGTTATTTATTTATAAAACGCATACAATGCGGGGCTCTTGTTTAAGACGCATGCAATGCGGATCTTTTTTAAGACGCATGCAATGCGTCTCTACTTAAGACGCATGCAATGCGTTTCTACTAAAATGAAATAAAAGAATGAATATCCATTTCAAATGGTTTACCTAAATTTTTGTAATACTTCTTTCCAAAAAATTTCACAAATGCCTTTATTCCTTTTGGGGTGAAATGGGGTACCAATAAACTCCATATCATTTTTTCTCCTTTTGTTTCATCCATTTCACCCAAGATAACTTTTTGTGAAAGCCAATAAAATGGGAGCATCCAACTTATAAAAGCTATGTTGTGATAAATTCCATCAATCGGCTCAGGTTTCATATTGCCCAGCTCTATTGCAAATGCGATGGCGGCATTGTTGTCCTGTATCGATTGCAGCGACATTTCTTTAAATCGCTTGTTGACATACTTATTTTTTTGAACATGACTGTCCAAAAAAATAAAAGCATAGTCTTTTTGCAAACGAAAATAAAGCCTAACCTCATTGTGAAGGTTTTCAAAAGAAGGAAACTGCCTTGCTTTGTTCCGCTCTGTTTCTATCTTGGACCACATTTTATCAACTATAGATTTTAACAAAACATCCTTGTCCTTGAAATGATAAGTTAAATTGCCTCTACTTATTCCCACAGTCTGGGCCAATTCAAAAAGGTTGACAGAATTAAACCCAGACTTGTTAAAAGCCTTGATTCCTTCCGTGATTATTTTTTCTTTGGTCGTCAATTTTTGGGTTTTTGGTCGCAACTATGCTTCGCTAGTTTCTATGCTTTTGGGACGGCGCCTTCGGCACCTATTGGGTATTGGGTTTCGCTCAGTATTTAATATCTTTTATCTCCTGGTAAATCTTCCTATTTATGGGTCGCGATAAATCGCGTTGCCACAACCTTGACAAAGTGGACACATGATCAATTATTAATCAATAATTTTTCGACTGTTCACAAATATAAAATAAATTAGTCAATAATGACTAATTTATTTGACAGAATATAAAAACCTTGTGGCTACATAGAAGATAAAGTGAGCAAAAAACTACACTGAAATATTTTATTGTTCGATAATAACTTTAGAGAAGAAATAACAATTGGATTGGATTTCATGGTTCAACAGCCTTACAAATGCTTTAAACTGGTGCTGGTCGGCGATCCATTTCAAGAAAAAAGAATAAATAATTTTTGATATAAATTGTTTTAGCGTTCTTTATGCTCTGGTTGTGTAAATTTAAATAAACAAAGTATGGAACCCTGGAAATTGAAAGGGCAACAGTTGGTTTACCAAATTATTTCACCATTGATTAAATTAATGGTGCGACTTGGTATTACCCCAAATATCGTAACCTTTATTGGCTTGCTAATTAACTTTGTAGCGACGATCATTTTAATATACGGAGCTGAGTTTGGAGCAAGAACTGACCATGGATATATTGCTTGGGCTGGGGCAACTATTTTGTTTGCTGGTCTTTTTGACATGATTGACGGTCGATTGGCGCGTGAAGGTAAAATGGAAAGTAAGTTTGGAGCCTTGTTTGATTCTGTACTTGACCGCTACAGTGAATTGGTTATGTTTTTGGGCATTTGTTATTACTTGGTTGCCCATGACTTTTTTATCAGCTCAATATTTGCTTTTGTGGCCATGATCGGATCTATAATGGTCAGTTATACCCGTGCTAGAGCGGAAGGATTGGGTGCCGATGCCAGTGTTGGATTGATGCAACGTCCAGAAAGAATTTTAATCATTAGTATTTCAGCCATTGCCTGTGGCATTTTTTCGCTGATGTTTGGAGGCGATTTTAAAATCGTAGTTGATTGGTTTCCTATGCCTATTTTTGAAACCATTTTTATTTTCACCTGTCCATTGACTGTTCTCGCAGTTTGGACCAATTGGACAGCCATTCAAAGGCTGAATCACGCTGAGAAAGAATTGAGGAACAATTAAATTGAAGTTGAGGTCGATGGCTAAGATTCAGTTGAAATCTCAAGAAATTTGTCGCTTATAAAATTGATTGCGACACTAAAACCTCCCCAAATTACCAAAGCAATCTGGCTGTTTTATTTTTGCAGAGCAGCTTTTTGATTTTTTTATTTGATGGTTGCCCCCTTCGCTTGGGTCGGGCTTGCTTAGACTAATTCGGGCTCCGCTATTAATTCAGTGTTTCGCAAAGCTTCCTTTCCATTGTTCCTTTCGTATTCTTAAAACAAAATTAAGCCGCCAAACCTGAATAACAAGCCCCCCTAAAATCCATCCAAATACAATTTCTTGATCCTAACAATTGGACCCGGACAAAAAGAATGATGACAGCCCATGCATGACTCCACCATTTGAGTATACATTTTGGGAGCCTCTTCAGAGTTCGCCTTGCTCAATTCTGCCATTTTAGCAAAATGCACTTTAGCAAATGCTTTGTATTCGGCCGTTGACATTTTTTCTGGCACTGTTGCTTCTGCTGTAAACAATTCCTCGTAGTTTATTTGTGAGACAGGCTTTTTTCCTGCTTCAATGGACTTTTTCATCTGCATGGAATCATCGAACATGGCGCGCATCAATAAAGCTAATTCGCTGTCTCCGTTTGGATTGATAATGGTGCTTGCTGAACATTCTTTTTTCCCAGAATCATTTAAACAGGAGACGAGGCAAGAAATAAAAATAAGAAACGCAACTGTGTATAGTGTTTTCATCGATTTTAATATGTTGTGTTATTTTTCTTTTAATCAGAAGTCGATTATTGATTTTACATTACTGAGGGTAAAAAAAAAGATACAGTTAGTTTGAAAATAAAAAGTTAGAAATCACTAATATAATTGATTCCCAAACAGAATAATAGCAGGATATTAAGAGATATTAACCTTATTCTTATCAAAAGAATTATTCAATTTAGCTGCTTGTAAAAGCAAAAATCACGATCTTTCGGCCCAATTATAAAAATTGTAAATAATTTACACAATAATATACACTAAATAAATGGAAAACAATTCAGTAAACCTTAAGCCTATCAAAGGTAAGTTGGGGGTATTAACCCCTGGAATGGGTGCTGTGGCGACCACTTTTATTGCTGGTACCATTGCAATCAAAAAAGGAATCGGTAAACCTATTGGTTCCTACTCTCAAATGGGAACTATAAGATTGGGGAAAAGAACCGAAGGACGCAATCCCTTGGTTAAAGATTTTTTACCACTTGCTGACCTTAACGACATCGTTTTTGGTGGTTGGGATATTTATGAAGACAATGTTTACGAAGCGGCGATCAATGCTGCAGTATTGGACAAAGATCTTCTAAATCAGATGAAGGAAGAGCTTGAGGAGATCAAGCCGATGCGTGCGGTATTTGACAAAAAGTATGTTAAAAAATTGGACGGTGATTTCTTTAAAACGGCTGCTAATAAAATGGAGTTGGCGGAGGCTGTAATGGAAGACATTCGCAATTTCAAAGAAGCAAACGGCTGTGATCGTGTGGTCATGGTTTGGTGTGGTTCTACAGAAATTTATATTAGAGAATCAGATGTTCACAGCACAATCGAAAAATTGGAACAGGGCATGCGTGACAACCATGAGGACATTCCACCAAGCATGATTTATGCTTATGCTGCGATCAAAATGGGCATTCCATATGCCAATGGCGCCCCTAATTTATCTTGTGATATTAGAGCATTGGAACAGCTAGCAAGAGAGAACAAAACACCTATTGCTGGAAAAGATTTCAAAACAGGACAAACCTTAATGAAAACAATTTTGGCCCCTGGATTGAAAGCCAGATCATTGGGCATAAGAGGTTGGTTTTCAACGAATATTCTTGGCAACCGTGATGGAGAAGTTTTGGACGATCCGGACAACTTCAAATCTAAAGAAGTTTCCAAGCTGGGCGTTTTAGAAGAGATCCTTGAACCGGAGAAGCATCCTGATTTGTACAAAGATTTGTACCACAAAGTAAGAATCAATTATTATCCACCTCATGGGGACAACAAAGAGGGATGGGACAATATTGACATCTTCGGTTGGTTGAATTATCCAATGCAAATTAAGATTGACTTTTTGTGTAGAGATTCTATTTTAGCAGCACCAATTGTTTTGGATTTGGCCATCTTTTTAGATTTGGCAGGAAGAGCAGAAATGGGTGGAATCCAGGAGTGGCTTTCTTTCTATTGGAAATCTCCGCAAGTTCAAGAAGGTCTGTATCCACAGCATGATATTTTCAAGCAATTTGAAAAATTAAAAAACACCTTGAGACACATTGGAAACGAAGATCTTATTACTCACCTAGGTCTGGATTACTATGAATAAAAAAAGTCTCGCTACTATAATCGCCACTGTTGGCGGTGCGGGATATGCACCAATAGCACCAGGAACCTTCGGGGCTCTTGTTGCTGTTGGTGTTTATTGTTTATTGTGTCAATACTGCCATGTAAATTTTACCGAAATCATTGACACTGGTTGGACGACCAATATCAATCAGCATTGCAGTTTGTATGTTCCAATATTTATTGTCGTTGGGATTGCAACTTTCATAAAAGGCCTTTGGGCGAGCAATGTTTTGGAAGCCTATTGGGGAAAAGATGCCTCTAAAATTGTCATTGATGAATTTGTTGGTCAATGGATCACCTTGTTTCTTGTACCTTATAATTTCTATTACATTCTAGCAGCTTTCATTTTATTCCGATTTTTCGACATTCTAAAGCCCTTTGGTATTCGTCAAATTGATGAGAAGATGAAGGGAGGCATGGGTGTAATGATGGATGATGTTTTAGCAGGAATTTATGCTGTAATCGTCTTAAATGTGGGGTCAGTATTGTGGGTTGCTTATCAACATGGATAAAATGGTAAAAGAAAGAGCCAAGCCACCAAATAATAGTCCTGAACGCGAACCATTTGTAGGTTCCTTTTTCCGATCTCAGGCATCTTCACTGATTGCCACTTCTGCAGATTATCTTATTCTAATCTTTGCGACAGAATTACTCGGTCTTTGGTATGTATTCTCGAACCTCATTTCTGGTTCGGTTGGTGCTTGCATAAATTTTACGCTTGGACGAAATTGGGCTTTTAAAAGGAAAGAAAGCGGGCTTAGTGGTCAGGCCTTTCGATACGCGATTACTTCTTTAATAAATCTCGGGCTGACTACTGGTGGGCTCTATTTGATTACGGAATATCTTGGATTCCATTATATTCTTTCTAAAGTATTGGTCGGTATTTTTGTTGGAAGTGTTTTCAATTTTTTGATGCAGCGATATTTTGTTTTTCGGTAAGGGCTGGTGGTTCATAAGGGCTGGTGGTTCATGGGATGAATACAGGGACGCCTGCCGCAAAGACACATAGACACAAAGTAGGTGGTTTGTTTCTCAGGTTGTTTGTTTCTATTAACGCAAAGTCGCTAGGACGCAAAGGGTATTACAAAGATCTATAAAGATGCTAAGAGGAATGAAGCTGAAGCGCAATTGACAGCTGCGACAGCGTATTTTCTGCGCTCCAGCCAAATCCTGTTTCAAGCTACTCCCCCGAAACTTCTGTGCCTCAACGACACGCAATCCTAAAATCAATTAGGGACGATTCTCTCATCGTCTACTCCGAGTCTGCTTCGAAAAGCAAAAATCGAAGGCACGCTTGGATGTCCATTTAACCTTTTATACGATTTAAACCATAAAATGTCGCACATAAATGATTAAAATTAATCAAATGCCTTCGTTGAAAAGCCTCGCTTTAGCTATGGCTAGAACTACGTTTTTCGCCTCGGCCTTGATTAATTTTATCATCATATCCAGTAC
>CALBCY010000181.1 GCA_937927195.1 uncultured Chitinophagales bacterium | reverse complement strand
TGATGAGTGTGGCGTTTGTGGGGGAAGTGGTACTTTGGGTTGCACCAATCCAGCTGCTTGCAACTTTGACAACACAGCAGATTGTGATGACAGCTCTTGTATTTTACAAACAGCCTGTGATACCAATCCATGTACCAATGGAGGAAGCTATACCTGGGACAGCAATACTTGTCAATGTGAATTGACTACTCCAACGGTAAATGGTTGTACAACTGCAACAGCTTGTAACTTTAACCCAAGCGCGAACTGCGATGATGGTACTTGTACCGTAAATGATGAGTGTGGCGTTTGTGGGGGAAGTGGAACTTTGGGTTGTACCAATCCAGCCGCCTGCAACTTTGACAACACGGCCGATTGTGATGACAGCTCTTGTATTTTACAAACAACCTGTGATACCAACCCATGTAATGGTGGAGGAATCTTTACCTGGGACAGCAATACTTGTCAATGTGAATTGACTACTCCAACGGTAAACGGTTGTACAACAGCCTCGGCTTGTAACTTTAACCCTAGCGCGAACTGCGACGATGGTTCTTGCCTGAGTTTAGATGAATGTGGAAACTGTGGAGGAACTGAAACTGCTGGTTGTACCGATCCAGCTGCATGTAACTTTGACAACACAGCAGATTGTGATGACGGCTCTTGCGTTTCTGCTCCTTGCCTTTTGGGCTGTACTGATCCTTGTTCATCGAATTACAATTCTTTGGCTGATGGGGATGACGGTTCTTGTTTACCTTACAATACTACTTGTAATACCGATTGTATTTTAGGTGATTTGGAAGCATGGAATTCTAATACTTGCCAATGTGAAGTAACGACGGTCGTTATTAGTGGCTGCACAATAGTTGCTTCTTGCAATTACAATCCAAGCGCAAATTGTGACGATGGATTATGTGTACCCAATACCGATCCAGGCACTTGCAACACTGATTGTACTTTAGGTGATTTGGAAACATGGAATAGCTCAACTTGTCAATGTGATGTAACAACGACAGTAGTTATTGGCTGTACAACAGTAGCTTCTTGTAATTACAATCCAGCTGCCAATTGCGACGATGGATTGTGTATTCCAAATACCGATCCTGGAACCTGTAATACCAATTGCCTGTTGGGTGATTTAGAAACATGGAACCCTGCAACTTGTCAATGTGATGTGACAACCTCTATAATAATTGGTTGTACAACAGCAACTGCTTGTAATTACAATCCAAGTGCAAACTGTGATGATGGAAATTGCTTAAGTCTTGATGAATGTGGAAATTGTGGGGGAACTGAAACATCGGGTTGTACTAATCCAAGTGCTTGTAATTACGATGCAACTGCTGATTGCAATGATGGTACCTGTACTTTTGCTCCTTGTAATGCGGGTTGTACTGATCCATGCGCAGCAAATTATGATGAGACTGCTGATGGAGACGACGGTTCATGTGTGGCTTATAGTACAAGCTGTAATGCAGATTGTAGTTTAGGCGATTTGTCTGCGTGGAATTCTTCAACTTGTCAATGTGAAATAACCACTGTTACAATTTCAGGTTGTTTAGATATGGGTGCTTGCAATTACAATTCAAACGCAAATTGCGACGATGCTTCCTGTGAATATACTTCTTGTGCAACAGGAGGAATTACTTCTACGATCTTTGTAGATGACAATGAAAATGGAATGTATGACAGTGGAGAACCAACCGTTGGTGGAGTAGGGGTGATGATCACTTATGCTGGAACGGATGGCATAATGGGCAATGGAGATGATCAAATATTTACCACCACTTCCTCACCAAATGGTAGTTTCCTAATGACAGGATTACCAATTGGATCTTATACCATCGGATTAACACTTCCTGCTGATTATACCTTTGTGGGTGGTTCAGTATTTAATAATTACTCAACAAACGTCCTTACTAATGTCATCTCACAGATCGGAGTTGGCGGAACAGTTCCTGTCTTGTTTAGTTTAATCGAAGGTTGTGAGTTAGACATCAATTTGATAAATGGCTGGAATATTATTTCTTCCTATTGCTATCCAGTTGATCCAGATATGCCAGATGTTTTTGATTTGATTGACGGAGATGTTATTCAAGTAAAAGATTTGACGGATGTTTATGTACCTGCTTTGAACTATAATACTATGGCCCCATGGAATATAACACAAGGTTATCAGGTGAAAGTTTCAAGTCCCAACATCTTAGAAATTAATGGAACAACAGAGGTTGATCCTACAGTCGATCAAATTCCATTAAACAATGGATGGAACATAATAGCTTATTGGTTGAAAAATGGAGATGCTGATCCTATTGATGTATTTAGTGATTATTCACCAAATGTTATTCAAGTTAAGAACCTTTATGGAGCTTATGCACCAGCATTTAATTTTAATGGAATGGGGTACATGACAGTGACTCAAGGATATCAAGTGAAAATGGCTGCACCGGATGTGTTGATGTATGATCCTGCTGATGGGATTTACATGAGACCATTGGAAGATGAAATAGACATTTTAAAGCCAGCACATTTTGTGAGAAGTGGAGCGGTTCATCCTAACAATACAACTGTTATCATCAAATCTCCTGAATTTGGAATGATGAATTATGGCGATGAAATTGGGGTGTTTACAGAAGATGGTTTATTGGTTGGAGCTGGTGTTTATCAAGGTGGTCATGTTGGAATGTTGGTTTACGGTGTTGAGGATGCTTTATCTGGTGTCGAAACCAATTCAACTCCAGATGGAATAACTACTGGAGAGGTTCTTTACTTCAGAATGTGGGATAAACTTTCACAAAACGAAAGTTCGATCGAATTAGACGTTTTAGAAGGGCCGGAAACTTTTGAAAAGGATGGCTTAACAATAGCTCAATTCAGAACCAATACAGGTTTTGGCAATCTTTCTGAAATAGAAATAAATGCAGTCCCGAATCCAGTTTCTAGTAATGTTGTATTTAACATTGAATTAAATGAAGTCAAAGAAGATCTTAGAATTCAGATTTACAATATGGAAGGCAAGTTGCTAGAAGAAATAATCAATGATGGAGTCGTGCGAAGTGGTTTGCATCAATTGCCTTACAATGTGGGGCATTTGTCAGACGGAATTTACATGTACAAGTTAATTGCTGATGGTGAAATTGTTGCCATCGAGAAATTAACGGTTGCAAAATAATCTTTTATAAAGCTTTGTTAAAAACGCAGATAAGAGCATTCTTGTCTGCGTTTTTTTAAATGTCTTCATCTAGTCTAAAAGGTCATGTTTTTCTATGAAAATTAAACAATGTATATATTTTTTTTATTTATAATAACGCGGTATTAACTAACTACTAAAAATAAACCTGTGAAGCAAAAAATCATTTTCTTGTTTTTGGCCCTCATTATTAACTTTATTACACAACATTGCCAATTACAATCTCAAAATTTTACAGGAGAAAAAATCAATTCTGAGTCCCGTTCAGAACTGGATGCCTATTTTTTGTCTTATGAAATTTATGATTTGGATATCGATGGCATTTTTGAATTTGTAAATGGTGCAAACTTCAAAGATGAATTAATTTTAAATTTCACCAATCATCAATGGCCTTTGTACATCATTGAAAACGATAACTTTTCAAAAAACTATAGGGCCAATAAAATTGATGGGAACGGTTTGAAACAACCAGCCATTCAAACACCTAATTTTTGTTATCAAGGATACAATCAAGAAGGAAACGGGGCAGTTCGTTTGAGCATTACTGAAAGCTATTTGTTTGGTTACATTGATGTGGCCAATGGGGATAGATTTTTTATTGAACCAGTTTCCCGCTTCATAAACGGAGCTCAAGAGAACCTTTTTGTGGTCTATAATGTAAAAGATGTGATTCTTAATGATGAACACAAATGTGGTTATGAAGACCAAAGTGGATTTCAAAAGAACATTCAAAATTTTGAAAATCATAACAATGAGCGTCGACTTGATAATAGAACTGGTGAAACAGAATGCAGAAAAGTAGAGTTTGCTTTGGCTGCAGATAATACGATGTTCGACAAGTATGGTTCGGTTGCAGCAGTTCAAAACTATTTGAGTGGAATCATCAATTTAGTAGAAGGGGACTATCAAAATCCAAACGCATTTCAATTTGATATTGATTTTGAAATTGTCGAACAAATAGTGATCACCGGAGCAAACAATCCTTGGCCGGAAGCCAATGCAGGAACTGCCAGTATTTGCGCTAATAATTTATTAACAGAATTTGCAAACTGGGCACCTGGAAATTTTACAGCAACTTTTGATATGGCTCAGATTTGGACAGATCAAAACATTGATAATTGTGCCAATCCACCAGCAACAGGGGTGGTCGGATTGGCTTACGCTGCTCATAATTTAATATGCAACTTTGCTTACAGTTTAATAGAAGATTTTTCTGGAAGTAGCAATTCAATGAGGGTAACAACCTCGCATGAATTGGGACACAATTTTGGTTGTCCTCATACAGATGCTCCAGGAAACAACATTATGGAGCCTTTCGTAAATGGTGCAGCCTTTGATTTTGCAGTTACCTCCCAACTTTGGGGCGATGCATCCATAAATGCTGCAACTTGTCTTTCTTCTTGTTTTTGTATTGAAATTACAAATGCTACACCAACAAACTGCAGCCAGAATGGAAGTTCTTTCGATTTAGAATTGATTATAGAACATGAAAGTAATATAGGTGGTTTCACTGCAACTGCGGGTGGGCAAAGCCAAGTTTTTGCTTATGGTTCAAATCCGCAAACTGTCACTATTCCAAATGTGCCAACAGGAACAAGCTCAGTAACCGTGACAGACAATAACACTGCTTCTTGCTCTTTTTCAGCGGATCTTTATTTTCCTGAAACGCCCAATGTCAATTCATTTCAAACTACCTTCTGTGAAGATGAAAATGTAAGTGTAAATATTTCAGCCGTTCCTGTGATAGAATATGGCTCAATCGTAATTGAATTATTAGGAGATGGAAGTTCAGGTTCAGAGCAAGCTGCACAAGTAATAGATAAAGATGGTAATGTTGTTTATGATTTTCCACGTGGGTCATTTGCTAACAACGGGACAACTACCCGAAATGCAGGACCTTTGAATTTAGAGTTTGCCCCATTCACTGTAATAATGGGCGATAGTTATGGCGATGGATTACAATCTCTAACCTGCTTTGGTGGAAATTTCATTGATGGAAATTATGAAGTAAGAGACGGACAAGGAAATGTGATATTTAGTGGGACATTGGTCGCTGTTCAATGCAATGGAAACAATGCTCATATTCAAAGCCATACTTTCACACCAGCAGTTGATTTTTCTGAAGGAGGCGATTTTAGTGGAACTGGAATCAACAACGGAACTGCCAATGATGGTGCAGCTGTGTTTAATACTTCAGCTGTTGGTATTGGTCAGCATTCAATCTTCTATGAGGTGGAATCATATTTGGTAGATGGTCAAAGTTTTCTTGGCTGCTATTCAGAAGAAATTACTGTAGATGTTTTTGCAAATCCTGTTTTGACTGAAATGAGTACCAATTGTGATGGTGCATTTTATTCTGCCATAATTAATGCTAATCTTGGAATATGGAATGGAATCCTAAGTGGCGCAGATGCAAATTTCACCGTTCAAAGCAGCGCTGGAAACTTAGCTTCAAATACAATCTCCTCCAATGGAAATATTTCAATCAGCAATGTTCCGATTGGCACCAATATAACAGTATCAATCGGAGATGGAACAGAAAACGGTGGCTGCCATTCCTCCCTTATTGTAAATTCTCCTCCACCTTGCAATGCTTGTCCAGTCGTTTCATCCACAAGCTCTATTCCTGCCAACGGAGTTTGCAACCAACAAGTAAATTTATCTGCGACACTTAATCCTGCAGCACCTCCAAATGTTACCTATAATTGGACGGTCAATGGAACTTCGGCTTCTGTCATAACAAATGCCAGTTCGGCCAATGCTATCTTAACACTTGACAATGCAACCTGCTCTGCCGCTAATGAAACAATTCATTTAACCGTAAGATGTACAGACGATAACAGTGTGATTTTTGATCAAGATTTGGGAGTAATTAATATCGCTTCCTGTTTGCCAACAGGCTGTACCACAATGTCCTCTTGTAATTTTGATTCAAATGCTCAATGCGATGATGGAACCTGTATCCCAAACACCGACCCCGGCACTTGCAACACCGATTGCACGATGGGAGATTTGGAAACATGGAATAGTTCGACTTGCCAATGCGATGTAACGACGACCGTAATAAGTGGCTGTACAACAATGACTGCTTGCAATTTCAATCCAAACGCGAATTGTGACGACGGTTCCTGTACAATCAATGACGAATGTGGAAATTGTGGAGGATCGGAAACTTCTGGTTGTACCAATCCAACCGCTTGTAATTATGACATGAATGCCAGTTGTGATGATGGAACTTGTGCTTTTGCACCATGTACTTTAGGTTGTATGGACCCTTGCTCCCCCAATTATAATCCTCTGGCCGATGGCGATGATGGTTCTTGTGAGCCATATGATTCGACTTGCAACACCGATTGTACCTTAGGTGATCTAGAAACGTGGAATAGCACGACTTGCCAATGCGATGTAACAACAACTGTAATAAGTGGCTGTACAACAGTAGCTTCTTGCAACTACGATCCTGCTGCGAATTGCGATGATGGAACCTGTGTCCCAAACACCGATCCCGGCACTTGCAACACCGATTGCATGATGGGAGATTTGGAAACATGGAACAGTTCGACTTGCCAATGCGATGTAACAACGACCGTAATAAGTGGCTGTACAACCGTAACTTCTTGCAACTACAATCCTGCTGCGAATTGCGATGATGGAACCTGTATCCCAAACACCGATCCCGGGACTTGCAATACCGATTCCACGACGGGAGATTTGGAAACATGGAACAGTTCGACTTGTCAATGCGATGTAACAACAAGCGTAAT
>CALBCY010000180.1 GCA_937927195.1 uncultured Chitinophagales bacterium | reverse complement strand
GTGAAATTGTTTCCAACCCCCGGCCATCGCGAAGATCATTATGCTGTGGAAATCAAAACAGGAGAAGATGAGGACGATAAAATTATTGTTCTCGCCGATGCAATTAGACATGGTTTTCAAATGAAATACAATACCCTCAACACTTATTTCGATTCTATTCCGGAAGAGTGGACAAGTACGCTGAAAAATATTGCCGCTCGTGATCCAGAAAAGAAATTTGTTTATTTTGGAACACACATTACTTTTCCCGGATTGTTGAAGCACAATGAAAAGGGACTCTTGGTGAAATGGGAAAATATTTAGAGGGTATTCTTTGAGCTTAATCTTTGAGCATAATCTTTGAGCTGAAAAAAACTTATTATGAGTCTAAAATTTCATAAAGGGTTAAATTCATAAAGTGTTAAAATAGAAATTAATTCTTGACGTTTATACTTTTTGTAATTCTTAAAAGTAAACTGTTCTCAGAATGAATCGATACATCTCCTTTTTTATTATAATTGTTGGTTTGTTTTTCCTTAGCCAATGTAGAGAAGCCGATACTTGTAATTCGGTTTTAGGAGACACCTTCCAACTCATCGTTCTTGATACAATCAGCTTTGACAATGAAGCCAATCTTGCATTGCAATTTGAATGGAATGCGCTAGAGGAATTACCCGATTCTTATTTTGCAGATGTAGCTTTGTTGCGAGGAGAACAAGATCCATATAGAAATGAATGGATAAATGACCACGAAGACCTTGAAAGTTGGGAGGCCAATCGTGTGTCAATGACTCTGTTACTCAAACCCAGTTCATTGCCCGTGCTCAACAATGATCGTGAAATTCATCTTCACTTCCGTTTTCCTGATCGACAAGATCATATTGATTGTACACATCCTGGCAGTGGCGATTCGTATTATTTTGATATCTCCTTTAATCTCAAACAAACTGCAGAAAATGAATTCGAGCTCAGCATGCTTGCTTGGGAAGAAAACTTCCAAGCAGGAGGATTTTAGCTCGAATCTCTTTGGTCTAATATTGCATTATGAGCGAACAATGCAGCGAACCTCAATCCAGCGACCGCAGGGAGAAAAAATAAACCAAACGAACCCAAAAGGTGCCACAGGCACCGACCCAAAAGCGTGAGGCGAGCGGAGCGATCGCCGCGACCCAATCCCCAAAACCCGCGACCGCAGGGAGCAATAAAATCGAATAGCGAATACCGAATAGCGAATACCGAGCACCCGCTAAATCCCTCCCCAGCACATATACTTAATATTCAGATAGTCATCCAGTCCGTATTTAGAACCCTCTCTGCCGAATCCACTTTCCTTGATTCCTCCAAAAGGAGCAACAGTGGTTGAAATACTTCCGGTATTGATTCCGATCATTCCAAACTCCAATGCTTCTGACACTCTCCAGATTTTGGCATAGTCACGTCCATAAAAATAAGCAGCCAAACCAAAGTTGGTATCATTGGCCATATTAATGACTTCTTCTTCTGTTTCAAATTGGTAGACTGC
Organism: uncultured Chitinophagales bacterium; assembly: GCA_937927195.1. Taxonomy (GTDB): domain Bacteria; phylum Bacteroidota; class Bacteroidia; order Chitinophagales; family UBA2359; genus JAHDGP01. The sequence goes on along the minus strand of CALBCY010000180.1, from coordinate 51,957 downwards.
AGCGATTGGACCAAAAATTTCAGCCTTGAAAATTTCCATTTCAGGATTGAGTTTGCCAACCAAGGTTGGTTCAAAAAACTGCCCTTCCATTTTGTTTCCTCCAATGCTGATTTCAGCTCCTTTGGAAACTGCATCTTCTAAAAGCTGTTCGTCTTTTGCAATGGCTGCTTTATTGATCATAGGACCAACTTGCACACCTTCTTCCAATCCATTTCCAACTTTTAGTTCTTTTATTTTTTGTGAAAGTTTATCCACAAATTCATCGTGAATATTGTGCTGAATGAAAATTCGATTGGTACAAACACAAGTTTGCCCAGCGTTTCTGAATTTAGTTTCCATGCATCCATTCACTGCTGCGTCTATATCTGCGTCATCAAATACAATGAAAGGGGCATTGCCACCCAATTCCATAGAAACCTTTTTTACTTGATCGGCCGATTGTTTGAGGAGAAGCTTGCCGACTCTTGTTGAGCCTGTGAATGAAATTTTCTTTACGTCAGGGTTTGAAGTCAATTCAGTTCCTATTTCTTCGGGTTTCATTGAGGGTAAAATATTGATCACTCCAGGAGGAAATCCTGCTTCGGTTGCCAATTGTGCGAGTGCCAAAGCTGACAGTGGAGTCCATTCAGAAGGTTTGATAACCACGGTGCATCCAGCAGCCAATGCCGGAGCAACTTTTCTGGTGATCATTGCACTTGGAAAATTCCAAGGTGTTATTGCACCAACGACTCCAATTGGCTGTTTAATAACTGTGATTCTTTTGTCCTTCATGTGTCCAGGAATCACATCGCCATAAACACGTTTGGCTTCTTCTGCAAACCATTCGACAAAAGAGGCGCCGTATTTTATTTCACCAATAGCCTCTGGCAAAGGTTTGCCTTGTTCGATGGTAAGAAGCTTACCAAGGTCTTTGGCATTTTGCAATTGAAGCTGAAACCATTTTTTCATGATTTTACTCCTCTTGCTAGCAGTGAAGCTACTCCAAATCTTAAAGGCTTCTTTTGCAGCATTTATTGCTAATGTGCAATGTTTCTTATTGCAGTCTGAAACTTGGGCAATTTCTGATCCGTCAAATGGATTGTTTACAGGAAAGCTGTTTTCAGTAGCTATCCATTCACCGTTTATAAAGGCCGAAGTTTGGAGAAGATTTTGGTTGTTGAGTTTCATAGGAGATGCTTTTAGTTTTGAAAGGCTGTTTTTGAAAGGCTGTTAGCTATTGGCCTTTAGCCTTTGGCTTTCTTTTTGCCAACAGCCAATAGCTTTTCTTAATTTTCGCCAACAGCTAAAGGCCAATAGCCAATAGCTTTTCTAAATTTTTGCCAACAGCTAAAGGCCAACAGTCAATAGCTTTTCTAAATTTTTGCCAACAGCTAAAGGCCAATAGCCAATCGCTTTTCTTAATTTTCGCCAACAGCTAAAGGCCAAAAGCCAATCGCTTTTGTTTAGCAAGGCTGTTAGCTATTGGCCTTTAGCCTTTGGCTTTCTTTTTGCCAACAGCTTTTTGTTTTGAAAATTTGCCAACAGCCAATAGCTTTTCTTAATTTTCGCCAATAGCCAATGGCTTATTTGCTTTCCTAAGAAGACAGCTTCTTCTTCATATCCAGCGCAACATCGACGATCATGTCTTCTTGCCCACCCACCATTTTGCGATCGCCCAATTCTTGTAAGATGGCTCTGGTATCCAATCCATATTTTTGAGCTGCTCTTTCTGAATGCAATAAGAAACTGGAATAGACTCCAGCATAACCAAGCGACAATGTTTCCCTATCCACTCTTACCGGTCTTACTTGAAGAGGTCTAACAAGGTCATCCGCAGCATCCATCAATTTGTATAGATCAGAATTGTGTTCCACACCCATTTTATTTAAAACAGCGATCAATACTTCTAGTGGGGCGTTTCCTGCGCCTGCACCCATTCCTGCAAGAGAGGCATCCAATCTGTTTGCGCCATGTTGAAGGGCAACAACAGTGTTGGCAACTCCCAAAGAAAGGTTGTGGTGGCAATGAATTCCTATTTCTGTTTCCGGTTTCAAGACATCTTTGAAAGCCTTTATTCTATCAACAACCCCGTCCATTAACAAGGCTCCAGCAGAGTCGGTTACATATACACAATCCGCGCCAGCCTCTTCCATTATTTTTGCTTGTTCTGCTAATTTTGCAGGCTCATTCATGTGGGCCATCATCAGGAAACCACCCACATCCATTCCTAGATTCTTAGCTGCTTCAATGTGCTGAGGAGCAATGTCTGCTTCCGTGCAATGGGTGGCTATCCTCACCGATTCAACTCCCAAATCCCGCGCTTTTTTTAGATCGTGGATCGTAGCAATTCCCGGAAGAATCAGCGTTGTCAGTTTCGCGTGTTTCAAAACGTCTTTGATTCCATCGAGCCAGTCCCAATCGGTGTGTGCACCAAATCCATAATTAAAACTTCCTCCTGCCAATCCATCCCCATGAGAAATTTCAATGGCATCTACTCCGGCTTCGTCCAGGGCAATGGCAATTTCCTTAATTTTCTCCTTCGAATATTGGTGGCGGATGGCGTGCATTCCATCGCGGAGGGTTACGTCCTGGATGTAGATTTTATGAGACATAAATAAGTTGAAGTTTAAGAATAAGTTGAAGACGGGTGAAATTGATTAATTATTGATTATAAATTGATTAATTCAGGGTGATATAGAATAATTTATTGCCTTAAAAGAAATCATTTTTTTAAACGACTTTGTAAATATTTGTTATAGCCATTCATTGATTGGATTGCATCCGTTAGTAATTTATCCCCTTCGTCAATATCTTCTGCTTTGCAAAATCCTTCCAAAACGCAACCATCTAAATCATCTTGTAATTCGGTTGCTGAACCTCTTGCAATTCTTACATATTGAATGTTTTCTTTAAAATGAAATCTCCCAAAGCCTTCTGCAATATTTCTGGTCATCGATCTGGCGGCTCTCAACATATTGTCCTTCATGTCATACTCATGCTTTGGCAAATTCTTGCAAAATTTTATAATCCATATTTTAGCTTCTCTGCTTTTTTTATAACAGTCCAATTCTTTGAAACTGGTAAAAGTTGCCATTATCTAGTTTTTTTTTTGTTCAATTAAAGAAAGTGATTTTTGCAATATTTACTAAATTTATCGAAGAAAATATTTGCATTAGCTACACTGTTTTTAGAACTTCCAATAATCAATAATCAATAATCAATAATCAATAATCAATAATCAATAATCAATAATCAATCTATCCTTCAACTTACAAGCCGCTCTGCCGTTGCCCTCGCTGCGCTCGTCATAATATCCAGGTTTCCGGCATATTCTGGGAGGTAATGCCCTGCACCTACGACCTTTAAAAGGATGGTGGTTTTGAGACCGTGGCGGTATCCGAGCCCTTCGATAAAGACGGGTTGGTTTTCGGGGATATCGTCGAATTGTACTTCTTGGTGGAGTTGATATCCTGGAACATATTTTTGGACTTCGGCGACCATCTCATGGATGCTTTTTCTAATGGCTTCTCTGTCGCCTTGTTCAGAAAGCGTGAAAACGGTGTCGCGCATTACAAGTGGTGGTTCTGCGGGATTGAGGACGATAATGGCTTTTCCTTTTTCTGCCCCACCAACTTTTTCGATTGCGAGAGATGTGGTTTCTGTGAACTCGTCAATATTGGCTCTTGTACCGGGACCGGCAGATTTACTGGCAATAGAAGCGACAATTTCACCGTAATGAACTTTGGCTATTTTATTCACAGCTGCCACCATAGGGATGGTGGCTTGCCCGCCACAAGTAACCATGTTCACATTTGGAATGTCCATATTGTCGAGAAAGTTGACAGGTGGAACGAGATATGGGCCGACAGCAGCGGGAGTAAGGTCAATCATTTTCTTATCGGGAAAAGCTTTTACTTTGCTCCAATTGTAAAGGTGGGCCTTTGCAGAAGTGGCATCAAAAACGATTTTAATGTCTTGCCATTCGGACATTTCGATCAAGCCATCAATACCTGTGTGACAAGTTTGAACGCCCATTCTTTTGGCCCTCGCCAATCCGTCCGATTCAGGATCGATTCCAACCATAACAGACATTTCAAGAGAATCAGACAAGCGAAGAATTTTTATCATTAAATCCGTTCCTATATTCCCTGATCCGATTATGGCCACCTTAACTTTCATGTTTTTATTTTAAAATTCTCTAAATTGAATCTTTGTAAAAATACAAAAATTAATACTCCCTATGGCTCTTTTTTTTTGCTAAAAATAGCCGATGGAAATCTATTGTTTAAGTATTCAATCAAATTTTGGAAGGAGCTACAAAGCCGCAAAAGAAATAAAATCCTGAGCCAGCATTAGGTTGTTTTTCGTGAAATGTTTCTCTGTCAACAAGGATTGATGAATTTCAATCAACTCCTCATCTCTGGCAATCACCTTGGAGATGGTGTTGCACAATTTGAAAAACCTTTCTCTTTCATTTTGGCCTGCTGAAGATTTTGCTTTAACAATCTCTAAAAACTTGGCAAATGCTTTGGCTTCGTAAACGGCATAAGTTTCAGGAAATCTCAAAGCGAGGTAGCAGGATAAAATTTCAAAATTACTGTGAAAGTGTTGACTCAGTTTTTTGTCATGATGCCTTTGGAATTGTATCAAAATTTCATCACAATGAAATTGGAATATATCCATCCGATTCAAGACAGGTTTTTGCTCATCGAACAGCATTTCAAACATACCCATTAGCAATTCAGGATCATATTTTATAAAGGCCAACATGGTTTCTTTTGGAAACCAAAGTGGTTTTTTCCAAAAAACTTCATTGGAACATTGAAGGCACTTGTCAAACATTTCATGAAAATTTTCAGCTTCCATGTTCCAATTGTCTTGAAAGTTTTTGATTGCTTCCCATTTATAAAGATTTTCATATTCTGAGGTCTGAATATATTCTTTGTATTTTGAAAGTAAATTTTGTATCGGAGCGAGTTGCATAGTAAAAATGTAATTGTATTGAGATTGAATGTTGAAAAGATTGATGGTGAAATTTACATTCGATTAATTTTTACGAAAGAAATTAATTTCATTTCACCAGTAGTTTTAAATCCTAAAGATTGGTAAAAGCCTTTGCTTTCTTCCTTGTCATCTGTTAACAAAACGACTTGCCTGACTTGTTTGAATTTTTCCAAGGCAATTTCCATCATTCTGCTTCCAACTTTTTGCCTTTTGTGTGATTTTAAAACTAGTATGTCTTGAATGTATATGATGGTCAATCCGTCGCCAACAATTCTTAATAAGCCGATCAGTTTTTCATTTTCCCAAGCTGTCAAAACAAAAAGTGAATTGGAAATGGCATCAAACAGATTTTGAAAATTTATGGTGTAATTAATCCATCCGGCATCCAGATAAAGATTCATAACCTGAGTCGTTTCGGTAATTTCACCTTCTTTATAACTTACATTTTCAATCATGATGCTATTTTAATTTTCCCCTTTATCCGTTCGTTGCAAGCTCCAGCTTGCCTCACGCTTATCACAGAGGCCTCCCTGTCAACACAAGATGCACAAACCACCACCAAAACAAAAAAATGCCAATGGCTTAACCATTGGCATCAAATTCTTTTCATTTTAAGAAAAACAGAATTAACCTAAAATAGATTGTAATTTCATAGCAACACCCATGTCGCCTTTTACTTTTAACTTGCCTCCCATAAATGCAGCCATTGGATTCATGTCACCATTCATCATGGCTGTGAAATCTTCTATGGTTACATTTACTACACAGTCAGCATCTTTGTCTTCTGAAGAAACTGCATTCTCATCACCTGTTCCGTCGATGAAAACTTTTTGATCGTCTCCGAAATCAAACTTTAATGTGTTACCTAAAGCAGCGGCTTGTTTAGCTCTTTCAGTGATCCCGCTTAATAATGTTTCAAAACTCATAGTCTCTAAGTTGTTTATGTTATTTGATGAAGAAGGTATGGTTGCCTCCTTTTGTGAAATCCTATTTGGAACGGAAGGTTTAATGTCTCCCGCATCTATTTTTTTATATTGTTTTTCGTCAATCACCATTTTTGCGATTATTTCTCGCATAATTTCTGAAGTTCCAGCGCCAATTGTTCCAATTCTGCTATCACGGAACATTCTTGCAATTTTGAATTCTTCGATAAACCCATAGCCTCCGAAAAACTGAAGACATTGATAGGCAACCTTATCTGCGAGTTCTGAAGACAATAATTTGGCCATTGAACATTCCTTAACTGCGTATCCTCCATCTGCATGTACTCTGCAACAGTGGTAAACGAAATATTTGATGGAAGTAATTTCCGAAGACATTTGTGCAATTCGATGTCTCAAAACTTGAAAGCGGTTTATTTTTCTTCCAAATGCTTCTCTTTCTGACATGTACTGCAAAGAATAATCGATGGCTTCCTCACAAGCAGAAAATCCGCTGATTGCTCCAGTCAACCTTTCCAATTGCAATCCGCCCATCAAGTAGAAGAAGCCTTGTCCTTCGTCTCCAATCAAATTTTCAACTGGAACTTTTACATCTTCGAATTTTAACTCTGCAGTATCAGATGCATGCCAGCCAAGTTTTTTCAATTTTGTTGCTGAAACCCCTGCTGCATTTCTGTCAATTACCAAAAGACTAACACCATTAATCCCAGCCTCTGGATCAGTTTTTACTACCGTTATCAGGAAGTCTCCATAAACTCCATTGGTAATGAAAGTTTTGGAGCCATTCACCAAGTAATGATCCCCTTGTCGGATGGCCTTGGTTTGTATGTTTTGAACATCAGATCCAGCGCCTGGTTCAGTAATTGCAATTGAACTAAGCCACTCTCCTGAAATGGTTTTTTTTAGATATTTTTCTTTCAAAAATTCCGAGCCATGACTAGCGATATATGGCATTGACATATATTGCACAACCACGGGAGTGATCATAAAACCACCAGACCAAACTTTAGATACCTCCTCTACAAAAATGACGGAGTAAAAGAAATCCGCATCCATGCCACCATATTTCTCCGAAAAATTGAGCCCCAAGTAACCCATATCACCCATTTTCTTCCAAATTTCTCTTGGAATTCTACGGTCTTCTTCCCATTGATCGATGTTGGGTCTTACTTCTTTATTCAAGAAATCTCTTAATCCCTGACGGAATATTTCATGATCTTCATTGAAATAATAACTCATTATTGTTTTTTAGTGGATATTCAGTGAATTTTCGCTGCAAAGATAAGGAATCCACATGTATTACGAAATATTAAGGACCGAATTGCCCTAATATTAAGAGTTTTTGTCGTTAAAGCTCTCAGTATTCTCTCTGTGTGCTCTTTGTGTACTTAGTCGGCGCGCCACCACGAGGTTCGAGTTACAAACCACATTGAGGGGACTCATGGTTCAAATAGTTCTCAAATAGTTCTTTAATAGATCGAATAGATGAATTATTCCCAAACCACTTCATCATCACATTCATGCCATTCGGAAAGACGATCTTGAAAAGTTTCATTGACTGCTGGCCGTTTAACTTTAAGTGTCGGAGTTAATATTCCATTCTCAACAGTCCAGGCTTCTTTTAATACAACGATAGTGGAAATTTTTTCATGTTTTGAAAGGCTTTCGTTTATTCCTTTTAGGTTTGTTTTAAGGTTTTGAATTATCTGATCTCCCTCTTTTTTTGTTCCATTTTCAGATAGGGTGATTAAAGCAATAGGCTGGGGGAGCGACAAACCAACTAAACAAATTTGATCTATGTTGTCGTTCTTGCTGAATTGTAATTCAATTGGATTGGGGACTACAAATTTACCCTTCGCTGTTTTAAAAGTGTCAGAAACCCTTCCTGTAATTTTTAAAAACCCGTCCTTGTCAATAGAGCCTTGATCGCCAGTTCTAATCCAGCCATCTTTGAGAACATTGGCAGTGAGTTCTGGGTCTTTGTAATAGCCTTTCATTCCCCAAGGTATAAAGACAGATATTTCATTGCTTTCTGGATCCAATTTCAATTTGACTCCTTGTGCAGGTCTGCCGACTGTTCCTGGTTTTAAAAGATCTTTATCAATTGGCATAAAGGTGCATCCTCCGCAGGTTTCTGTCATTCCATAAACCTCTTGTAAAGTTATGCCCAGTTTTTTGTACCACTTTTTTAATTCGACTGGAGTTGGTGCAGCACCAGTAAAGATGATTCTGGCTTTTGAAAGGCCGAGTGCTTTTTTGATTTTATTTTTAATAAAACCTGATATTATCGGCAACTTCAATAGTGTGTTAAGCCTTTTTGGAGGCATTTTTTCTACAATGGCCTGATGAAATTTAGACCATATTCTCGGAACAGCTAAAAATAAAGTAGGTTGGACATCTTGTAAATTTTGAGCAAAGGTATCCAGAGATTCTGCAAAAGAAATACTTCCTCCAGAAAGAAGAAATGCTCCTTCTACCACAACTCTTTCTGCAATGTGGTTAAGCGGTAAGAAAGAAAAATAACGATGATCTTTTCCACTGAATAATTTCAAGTCATTGGTGTCTATTTCATTTTGCAGAAGCATAGAAATGGACTTTTGATCAAGCATGACACCCTTAGGAGATCCAGTTGTACCTGAGGTAAATAGTATGGTCCATAAATCGTTCAAATCTGCGACAGGTTCTCCAGCCAGAGGTTCATGTTCTTGTAATAAGTCATTCCAGTTTTCCCCTATTTCTACAACAGCATTGTTAGGATAATGAGGAAAAGAAACTACCTCAACTTTTTCGGCTAACTTATTATTGGCTTTTTCCCAATTATCGAGCTTCCCAACAAACAGAGCTTTGACATCACTTTTAGAAATTAAATCATCAAGCTGCTTGGAATTAATATTGGGATAAAATGGAATTGAAACACATTCACACATCATGATGGCCAAATCTGCTAAAATCCAATGGTAGCAATTTTTAGAGAAAATGCCGATGTGATCGCCTTTTTTAAGCCCTTTGGATTTAAGGGCGGATGCAATTTTTCGAACCTCAATACCAGCTTCTTTCCATGTCAGCGATTTCCACTCTTTACCATAGGGTTGCTTTAAGCAGATTTCATTGGCTTTCGATTTTTCCCATTGGTAAAAATAGGCGAGTATTGGTTTTAATTCCCCTGACATAGCAACTGGCGTTTTGAATTTGAATATTCCTTGATGTAGGAAATTAACAAATAACATTTACCAAACTAAGCAATAAAGAGATTTTTTTTATTATATAATTTTTGCAGACAATTATTGTCCATTTGAAGGTTGGCTGGCAGGTGATGGGGTATTTTCTTGCACCTTTACTTTTTGCTGTGAGGCATCAGGAATGGCATTTTGATTGTTTTTACCTGCAGACTCACCACTCGCTTCTACCTTGTAAACAAAATATTTCGTATCCCCAATCCAGCTATGTTTGAAAAACATTTCTTTATAATGCAATTTTACTCTTTGGCCAGTATCAACGGCATCTTCAATTTGTTTGAGAACCTCAGAATTTCTTCTGGCAATTGAAAAATGCCAAATGGAAGAAGTCACATCTCCATCTGAACCAAATCCTCCTCCAGTATTGAGTTGTCCTTCGTGGGTTTTAAACAAAATCCCCTTTTTACTCATTTTAATTATGGTTCCTGCTCTATAACCTTCACTATAATATGCGTATATTGAAGCCACATAAGCGCCAACAGCCAATAAAAGAATAGCTAAAACGATTAAGATTATTTTATTTCTCATTTGCTTAAGTTTCTATACGATTTAAAGTTTAGAGGAGTAAATTAATTAAAGTTGCAGCCAATTTTATATAATTTGAGAAATTTGAAAAAATTTCAATACAATTACAAACTACGATCATAGATGTCATCTATTAGAATTGATAAAACAAGATTGAAGCATTGTTTCTTTCTCGTTTGCTTCGTTCAGTGATTTGGGATCACAATAGATGCTACTTTTTCTCCCATCTAAATTGATGAAAATAAGATTAATCAAATCATTTCCAATCAAGTATATTCATATATTAGAGGATTGATTTCTTTTTTTTTACATAAACTTTTTTACCTTTAAGTGTTAAGTTGACACTATGAAATTTTAATTGTTTCTTTTCATGATTTTAAAAAAAACAAAAACTTAAAATAAAAACTTAAAATAAAAATCTTTTAATATGAAAAAATTTATACAAATTATTCCAGCCGTATTGTGGGCTTGTCTTCTTTCAGGAAGTTTAACTGGACAAACAGTTCTAGTAGATTATGAAACTCCAGCTACGTCAATTGATTTTGAATATTTCGGAAGTACTGGTGCTGGTGGATTGACCATGAGCATTTCCAATCCAGCAACTGATGGTGTGAACCAATCTGAAACAGTTGGTGAATATTTTAAACCAGCTGAATCAGAAACTTGGGCAGGAGCATTTGGCGACCCTTCTGTGCCATTAGATTTTACTACAAATACAGAAGTTTGCGTAAAAGTACATATGGACCATATTGGAAATGTTGCATTCAAAGTTGAAGGTTCCACAACAGACGGGCCTGATTGGATTCAAGTGGCAAACTATCTTTTACCAAATACTTGGCAAGAGCTATGCTTCAACGTTAATGAACCTTCATTACCAGATTCTGGTACCCCAGGTGATCCAGCAATAGGGAATATTTATACAAGAATGGTTTTGTTTTTTGATTATGGTTCTGTTGGAATGGATCAATTCTATTATTATGATGACATTACAGTAACTGGTGGTTTTACGCCTGAAGATGCTGTTGTTACCTTTAACTTAGATCTTTCAGAATATGAAGCTGCTTATGATAAAGTATACCTAAATGGAACTTTCAATGACTGGTGTGGAGCTTGTCTTGAAATGTTAGACGAAGACGGTGATGGCACCTATACTGTAACTGATTCTATTCCTTCTGGGATACATGAATACAAGTTTACCCTTGATGAAACTTGGGAACAATTTACAGGTTTGGAGACTTGTATTATTCAAACGGATGATTTTGTAAATCGTAAATTGGTCGCTAGCGGTAACATGGTTTTGGATCCGGTTTGTTTTGAAAGCTGTTACGATTGTGGTCAATCAGTTAACATTACTTTTGAATTGGGTTTCCCTCAAGACATAACTCCAACAAATATTGTTTCTGTTGCAGGTGGAGAATCTTTCGGAATACCTGGTACTCATGTGATGACTTTGGGTTCAAATGGATTTTATTCAATAACTGTAGAACGTGAATTAGGCTTTGCAGGAGATTATACATTTGCCAATGGAGACTGTCCTGATTATTCTTGTAAGGAAATGATTGAAGGTCAAGCTTGTGCGATGGGTGAATTTAATGACAGAAGGATGCCAGCAGTAAACAATGATACAATAATCAGAACCTGCTTCGAAACTTGTGTAGATACCAATGATGGTTGTGCAGTTGATGATACAGGAATAGAAGACTTGAAGTTAAATTTATCATCGTTCCAGATTCAACCAAATTTGGTAAAAGATTTTACAAATATTAAGTTCACTAATATCGAATTTGCAAAGGATTTAAAGGTTTTCGATTTAAGCGGTAAGCTTCAATTGGAATACAGCCTTGGACAAGGACAAGATTCTTATAGATTAGATGCTTCAATGTTGAGCAATGGAACTTACTTTTTATTAGTAGAAAGTCAGGGAACAAGTTTCTCAAGTAAGTTTATAAAGCAATAAGCTTTACAAATTTTTTAAGGAAAATTTATTTAGAAATCTAATAAAACTAATTATCTAATAGTCCTGTAAATGAATTTAAGAAAAACAACTTTCTGCTTTTGTAATTTATTTATTACAATGGCTATTGGTATAACTGTTTGGGCTCAAGGACCATTTGTTTCTGGAGTCGTATTGGATATAGATGGAATTCCTTTACCAGGAGTTTCAGTGATAGAAAAAGGAAAAAACACTGGTGCAATAACTGATCTTGATGGAGCCTTTTATTTTCAGGTTGCAAGTAGAGAAAGCACGATTGTTTTTTCTTTTATAGGAATGGAAACTCAGGAAGTACTTGTTGAAGATCAAAAGATTTTCAAAATTACAATGTCTGAAAGAGCCACTCTAATGGATGAAATTATAGTGGTTGGTTATGGTACTCAGAAACGAAGTACCATCAGTGGAGCAGTTTCTGTTGTTACCAGCGATGAAATTGAAAAACTTCCTTCCCTTAGAGTTGAACAAGCTCTGCAAGGTAGAACGGCAGGAGTCTTGGTTAGCCAAAATTCTGGTTCGCCCGGTGCTGAATTGACCGTTCGTGTAAGAGGAGCTGGTACCATTAACAATAGTGATCCTTTGTATGTCGTGGATGGAATTCCCGTTGATGGACTTGACTTTCTTAATCCGAATGAAATTGAAAGTATGAGTGTGTTGAAGGATGCTTCTGCAGCAGCAATTTATGGTGCTAGAGCTGCCAATGGTGTTGTTTTGATTACCACCAAAACTGGCAAGAAGAATCAGAAACCACAATTGGAATACAATGGATACTTTGGAAGCCAAAAAGCTTGGAAAAAACTCAATCTTCTGAGTGCGAGAGAATATGCTATTCTAGACAATGAAGGGCGCATTGCTGCTGGATTGGCAACTCGTCCCGAATTTAAAAATCCGGAATCATTGGGCGAAGGAACAGATTGGCAGGATGAACTATTTGTCACCGCACCGATGCAAAGCCATCAAATCAGTTTGACTGGCGGTGGAGAAAAAAGCCGATATGCAATGTCGGGTAGCTATTTCAATCAAGATGGAATCGTTGGCGGAGCAAAAGCCAATTTTGAAAGGAAAACTTTCAGAGTCAATATGGTTAATGACCTTAGCAGCAAATTAGAAATTTCAACTAAAATCGGATATACGAATTTCAATAGAGATGCCTTAACTGAAAACAATGAGTTCAATACACCGATTGTTAGAACTTTAAATATTGATCCAGTTACACCAGTGAAATTTGAAGATGGAAATTATGCTTATTCGCCTTATGTTGAAACCGATATAGTCAATCCTATTAATGCGATTGCCAATACCAATAGCACTTGGACGAGTAATCGTCTTTTAGGTGGTTTTACTGCTAAATATGAAATAATAAACGGATTGACTTTTAAAACCAATCTTGGTCTTGATTTGACCTTTTCATCGGATGATGGATTTACACCTGAATATGGAACCTACTCAAACGATGTTCCAGCGAATGAAAGAAATGATTTAAGTTCTGTTTTCAAAGAAAATCATCAATGGGTCAAGTTCCTTTTTGAAAATACTTTGGCTTATGATTTTGAAATAGCTGAGTACAATCATTTCAATATAATGATTGGAAATACTGTACAGGATTTGGATTATACCACCCATGGTACCACTGGAACAGATTTGTTAATCAACGATGTTAATTATGCTTACCTCAGTCTCGCACAAGATGAAGCCGATGGCAGTTGGGGAGAAAGAGAACAAGAATCTTGGCTGTCTTATTTTGGACGTGTAAACTATGAATACAGAGACAAATATTTGCTTTCTGCAGTTGTCAGAATGGATGGATCTTCGAAATTTGGAGCAGACAATCGTTGGGGTATATTCCCGTCTTTGTCATTGGGTTGGGTTTTGTCGCAAGAGGAATTTCTAAAAGAATCCAATTTGTTCAGTTTTATGAAATTGAGAGCAAGTTGGGGCCAAAATGGAAATGATAGAATTCCTCCTTATGGATTCTTGGCTGGAGTAAACCCTGGATACAATTACACTTTTGGAGACATAGAAACAACCAACTTTGGTGTTGTTCCAATTGAGTTAAGTAATTCTGAATTGAAATGGGAAACGGTGACACAAACCAATATCGGATTGGACATAGGTGTTTGGAGAGACAGGTTGATGGTCTCTGTAGATTTGTACAACAAAACCACTTCGGATATGCTTGTTAAAAACGTAATTCCAGATGTCGTAGGTGTACAAGGACCATTCATCAATGCTGGTGATGTAAAAAATACTGGAGTAGAACTTTCACTCGAATACAGAAAGAAAGAGGGCCGTTTAAATTACAACATTGGTGGAAACATCGCCTTAAATAAAAACGAAGTAATCAGCCTTGGTGACAGCGACGAACCTATTTTGAGTGGAGGCATTCAATTTGCCAATGGTTTTATTTCAAGAACAGAAGTTGGCCATCCAGTGGCATCATTTTACGGTTTTCAGACAGATGGCCTGTACCAAAACTGGACAGAAGTCGAGCAAGGCATTCAAGACAAAGCTGCTCCTGGTGACATCAGATTCAAAGATTTGAATGAGGATGGCGTAATAGACGATGATGACAAAACCTATATTGGAAACCCAACGCCAGATATGATCTATTCTGTTTCTGGTGGAGCTTCCTTTGAAGGATTTGATCTCAATATTTTTGTCCAAGGGACCAAAGGCAACGATTTGTTCAAAGGCTATACACGATATGATTTTAACAATGTCAATCAGCCAGTTTCAAGGTTGAACCGTTGGACAGGGGAAGGATCAACTGATATCGAACCGAGAGTGGTTTATGGCGATCCAAATGAAAATGCGAGAATCTCTGATAGATTTGTAGAAGACGGTTCTTATTTAAGAATCAAAAATATTCAGCTCGGATATACTGTGCCTCAGAAAATTTTTGGCAATGGAGTCATTAGCAATTTGAGGCTTTATGTGTCTGCCAATAACTTATGGACTTTCACTAAATATTCTGGGCTTGATCCTGAAATCGGAACAAGAGACGATCTTGAAATAGGAATAGACAGAGGATTTTATCCTCCTTCGAGATCATTCCTTGGTGGTATTAATCTAACATTTTAAAATTGTTTGAAATGAACAAAGTAAAATTTCTTTTATTGCCACTCATTCTAATAGGAATCATTTCTTGTGGTGACGATTTTTTAGATAAAAGACCAGTTTCTTCGATTACTGAGGACAGCTTTTATTTAACTCAAGAGGATGCTCTTTTAGCAATAAACGCAGCATACGATGTGCTTCAATGGGAACTGAACCCAGAGTGGTTTGACAATGGAGCAGGTCACTTCCGTTGGTTTTGGGGAGATGTCATGTCGGATGATTCCAGAAAAGGTGGATCAGGAGACAATGATTTCCCAGCTCTAGGTGAGTTAGAGAAATTTGAAGGCGGTGCTGACAATGAAATGCTTTCTGCTGAATGGGAAGCAGATTATGTTGGGATTTATAGAGCCAACAAAGTTTTGGAAGAGGTTCCTGATATTGAAATGGATGAGTTTTTAAAGAGAAGAATTTTGGCTGAAGCGAGGTTCATTCGTGCTTGGTTTTACTTTCAATTGGTCAATTATTTTGGTGATGTTCCGTTGATTACAAAAACGCTTTCGCTTTCAGAATCCTATGAAGTTACAAGAACTCCTGCCGAACAGGTATGGGATCAAATAGAAACAGATTTGAAAGAGGCGGCGAGTAATTTGCCATCTAAAAGTGAATATTCTTTGAGTGAAATTGGCAGGGTAACTTCAGGTGCTGCAAATGCATTGTTGTTGAAAACGTTTGTGTTCAGACAAAAATGGTCTGATGCTTTTTCTACTGGTGAATTGGTGATTGGTTCAGGTGAATATTTTTTAGAATCGGACTATTTAGGCATGTTCTCTCTAAACGGCGAGAATGGTGGAGGTTCTGTTTTTGAAATACAATACCAAGCCAATTCTTTAGGAGACTGGGACTTTCAACGGGACGGATCTTTTTCTAATGTTTTTCAAAGAGCAAGAGGAGAATTTGGTGGCTACGGTTTCAATATACCAACGCAAGATTTTGTAGATGAATTTGAAGAAGGCGATCCTAGGTTGCCTGCTACTGTGTTTAGTGAAGGAGATCAAATGGGAGACCGTGGAATTTTTACAAAAGATGCGACTGGTTATCCGCATGATTTTTATGCGAGGAAATTCTTCTCAAATCAAACGGAAACCGCATCAGATGGCGACCCAAATGTAAATGGTCAAACCAATGATAGAGCGATTCGATATGCAGATGTTTTATTGTTAACGGCTGAAGCGGCATTTCACATAGGAAACGAAGGAGTTGCTAAAAATTATGTCAATCAAGTGCGTGAAAGAGCGAGAGGAGGCAACAATGCTGTTTTAGCAAACATCACTGCTTCAGGGAATGGACTTTTGGAAGCCATTTACCATGAACGTCGAGTAGAGTTAGGACTAGAAGGACATCGCTTTCTTGATTTGATTAGAACTCAACGAGCAGCTGACGAGTTACAAGGGGAAGGATTTAATCCAAGTGTTCATTATTTGTTCCCAATTCCTCAAGCTCAAATAGCATTATCAGGTGGCAATCTTACACAAAATCCTGGATACTAATTTTAGAGATTTCAACTAAAGAGAAAAAATGAAAGCTGGAAAATATACTTATACATTCTTACTATTAATTTTTGTCATGTTTGGTTGCGAACCTTATGAGGTTGATGATATCGAATTAGGGCAGGCTCCAATGGGTTCTTTTACATTTGAAATATTGGCTGACAATCCCAATCAGGTTCGTTTTGTATCAGCAGCTACTGATGCTTTTTTGATTGGCTGGAATTTTGGAAATGGTTCCTCTTCAAACCTTCCGATTGATACCGCAACTTTTTTGTTTGCAGGAGAATATGAAGTAACAATGACAGCAGCAGGAAGAGGAGGATCCGCCTCAAGCAGCCAAACCATTGTCATTGCTCAAGACGATGCAAATGCTTGCAGCAACGAAACCTTATTGGCATTGGTCGGAGGTTGTACAACAGAGGCATCCAAAGGATGGACATTTTCTTTCAATTCTGGTGCCATTAGTGTGGGTCCTGATCCTGGCTCTTCTGAATGGTTTATTTCCGCTGCAGGAGGATTGGTGCCTGAACAATATGACGATACTTTTGTTTTTAAAATTGAGGAGAATGCTTTTGTATATGAAAACAATATTCTAACTGTAAATCCTTGGGAAGCTTATGAAGCACAGGAATACATTCCATCCACCGAAGCAATTTGGGATTTGAGTTTTGGAACTGGCTTGAATGGCAAAGATCAAATAATATTGACAGAAGGGTCGTTCATGGGAGTAAGAGATTCTGGTCCGATATATGACATAGTTGAATTGAATGAAGATGTTTTAATACTAGAAAGTCCAATTATCGAGGCAGAAGGTTATTTTACATTGTATTTTAAAGCGGCAAACTAATTTTGGTAAGAAGGCTTTCTTTCAAGCTTATACAAGTACAAGCTTATAACAAAATTGGGATGAATTTCATTCTAAGCTCAATCCCCAACAAGCTTAGTTTACAGTTGAGTGTAACTTTCACAAACAGTGTTTTAGTTTGAAAACAACTACTAGTTTTAAATAGAAATTAAATAATAATCAAGAATAATTTATAATGGCATTTAACAATAAGATTTTACTAGCAATATTTGTTTTTTCAAGCTTGTTTTTGGCAATTTCTTGCGATAAAGGAGATGGAGGGGACGATCCGGATCCCAATACTCCACCATCAATGATCATAAGAAATGTTACTGACTTTGAAGACAATGCTGATAAGGCTTTTGCCTTTAAAGTAGAATTGAGTAAAGCCGCGACCAATACCGTTACTGTAAATTTTGCAACTGAAGACGGAACAGCAACTAGCCCTGAAGATTTTATTGAAAGATCAGGTGTTTTAGAATTTGCACCAGGTGAAACAGTCAAAAATATTGAGATCAATGTTGTTGGTGAAATTGAAATAGAAGGTGATGAATCCTTTGAAGTAACACTGACTGATATTGTGAATGCAACCTTTAGTGGTTCTACTGCAACAGGAACGATTAGGAATGATGACGACAATGAAAGCTTTATTTATACCACTGAAGGATACACCAGTCCAGAAGCTTATCAGGGAATGAGCTTGGTTTGGGAAGAAGATTTTTTATCAGATATAAGTGGTGCTGATTGGAATTTTGAAACTGGCACTGGTAACGGTGGATGGGGAAACAATGAATTGCAATATTACACGAATGAATTGACAAATGTGTTTGTTGCCAATGGCAACTTGGTCATTACAGCAAGAGAACAGTCTACCAACGGTAGCAGCTATTCTTCAGCAAGGCTGACGACTGAAAATAAGAAGTCATTCAAATTTGGAAGAATTGATGTAAGAGCAAAAATGCCGAAGGGCAAAGGGATATGGCCAGCAATTTGGATGTTGGGTGAAAATCATTCGCAAGTAGGATGGCCTCGTTGTGGTGAAATAGACATCATGGAAATGTTGGGCCAAACACCGAAAAAAGTTTATGGTACTGCCCACTGGGGCGATGATGTTTCATCTCATACTTCAGCTGGACATTTCACGAATAGCCCAGTAGATTGTGATCAAGAATACAATGTTTTTTCTATAAAATGGGAGCAGGATAAAGTTGAGTTCTTATTCAATGACGTCCAATATCATCAAATTACAAATACAACGGTAGGTGGGCAAAACTACCCATTCAATGATCCATTCTTCTTCATTCTTAACGTCGCAGTGGGTGGCAATTGGCCAGGTTCACCAGACGGAAGCACTGTCTTCCCACAAAGAATGTTTATCGATTATATCCGAGTATTTCAATAGCTTACTCGGTAAACACAGGGTCATGTCAAGCTTGACATAATCGGCTGACGATCCAAATCTCAAGAACCATTTGTGCATTCCATCTGAGGGCAATCCATCTGACACAGACAAAACCCCGTCATGTCTGGATTGACCAAACAACTTAGCCAAATTAACCAACTTCGCTTATCAAATCAACCAAGGGCATTTCCACTCCTCGCTGTAACCAATTGTCTTGCGGATAGGCACAAGCCCGATCAATCAAATGCATTACATAAGAATTCCTCGATCGATTAGAATGATTGGGATGGCTAAGATGAACAAGGCTGCCGTGAAGAACAATAGCCGTGCCTTTTTTTACCTCTAAAGGAATCATTGCATCCAAATCCCACTCCGCTCTTTCTATTTTCAAATCTAAAAATTCTGTCCCATCATTGCTTTCATTCCGAACAAAGCGTTCATTCATTGGGTATTTATTATGCGACTCTGGTAAAGCCCACAAACAGCCATTTTCTTGATTGGCATCTTCTAAGGCAATCCAAACTCCAACGCAACTCAAGGGATCGGTATAAATAAAAGTAGAGTCGATGTGAGCGGAAACCACACCGCCAACTTGAGGCGACTTAAATATGTACTGGCTTTGTAAAATACTAGGTTGAGACAATCCACATAAGATGGCCAAGTCCGCCAATTTTTGCTGATAAGAGAACTTTCGATAAACTGGATTTAAGTCGTGAATCGCATGACCAATTTTGTTAATTTTCTTTTTAGCAATCAAATCATCCTCAGTAGCTGTTTCCTCGAAAAAGCAGCGAATTTTATCCCCACTATTCAAAAAGTACAGATCTGATTTATTACTTTGATCCTCAGTAGAAAATATGGAGAGTTCCTCCGATACCATATTCTCTACAATTTCATTCTTGGCGGCTATCAACTCATTTATTTCACTTTCAGAAGCATAGTCTTCCAAAATCAAATAGCCCGACTGTTCATAGAATTCTTTTTGCGTATGATCCATTAGCTTTTTTTTATAAAGATAATGGATAAAGTGGTTATTCGCTGTTCGGTTTATGGTAATTTTAGACCAATTGTAAAAGACAATCCAATAGCATCAATGTCGACAATTTTTCAACATTGGCAATGCGATTGATTGGAGGGGAAGGTGTACAATTGAATGCTCTATAAACAAAAAAAAGAAATCACCTTGACAAAAAAGTCAAACGATTTCTTTTAAATATGGGGCAAATTTGGGGCAAATTCCGTGGGAATCTAGGGTTTAATTTTTCTTAAAAAACAGGAATGTTTTTTTTATTTTAGATAAACTAAAATTCAAAGTACATTCCCGTTTTACATTTAAACAATCCTTCACAATTGTTAACTCAAATATAAGTCAATAGCGGATTGAAAAGCAAATAAAATAAGGGAGCGGTCACTATGATTTAGTTAACGGTCAAATCTTGAGAGAGAACGGTAAATATTGAGGCAATTCGATGAAAATTCTCAATGTTTATCTAAGAGCCTGAGTTCGATTTTGAACCTTTTGATTATCAGGCAGTAGCAAAATTTATTTTCTTGATTTAATTGAAATTCCGGACATTTGTCATTTTAGCAGAGGAACTTGCTTAAATCCGTTTAAAAAAAATTCTGTTTGAGCCTACTCATTTTAAATAATTTCAGTCATCAAATCTTTTAGAAAACTTAATAAATTCTCTATAAAGCGAGTTTATTTTTTTTAGGATTTAAGTGAGTTTCGAAGCGTCAAGAAATGACGTAAGTCCTTGATTTTTCGTCATTTTTATCAAGAAAAATGACAGGCAAATAGTATCAAAATATTCGGACCCTCTCTAACTAAGTTAATAAATTCAGACTAATTATTTTCATACAAACTATATCTTTTTTAGCTCCAAGAAATGTAAATTTTATAATCGAACTCAGGTTAAGAGCTTATTTGGACTAAGAGCTCGTTTGGAATGAGGGCTTTGGTCTCAAAATTGCAAATTTTGTCAGAGAATAAAGCTCATTTTTGACTGGACTTGCGCTCCATCGGACTGGCGCTCCAGAAAAAGCTGAAATTATCAACCGAAAGATGCCTGTTAAGTGCCAAAGGTTAAATGCCAACCTGCTCAAACGGAAACATATTCGTGGGAAAGATTGATTACTTGAAAATTTAGACTGAAATCAAATAAATGCTAACTAATTTCCAATTCTCAAGACTCAGAAATGGGAAGGCGAATACTCACTTTTGTTCCAGCTACAGAACCACTGGCATCTATGATTTCCCGAATATCCAATCTTGAAAGTTGATTATTGGGATATCCAAAGTTCTTGATTCTTTCTTTGCTGATCGTAATTCCTTTAGAATTATGCTTTTTCTCCTTTCTTTCTATAGCCTGACTCTTAAAAATACCTATTCCATCATCTTCAATACTAATCAAAAAGGCTTGTTCACCTGAAGGGTATACTCCGATTTTTATTTCACCACCTTTTTCCTTGGGTAAAATTCCATGCAAAATGGCATTTTCAACAAAAACCTGAATAACCATTGATGGAACCAACAACTCCTCCGAATCCAGTTTGTCATCAATGTCTACCGACCAATTCAGTTTTTTCCCAAACCTCAATTTTTGTAGCTCCAGAAACAAAATTAGTCTTTCCAGCTCTTCTTCCAGAGTAATGGCTGAGGATTGCGCAATTTCCAAATTCATTCTTATCAGCCGAGCTAATTTGGCAAGGTATTCATTGGCTTCGCGTTTTTTATTGGTATTGATGTAATATTGAACTGAATTGAGTGCATTGAAAATAAAATGAGGGTTCATCATGGCTGACAAAGCCTGTTGTTCCAATAAATACATTTTTTTATTCAGGGAAATCTCGTCTTTTGTTTTCTTTCTTATGGCATCTATTCTCAACTTTGAAATTAGAGCAACCAATCCCGCAACGAGCAACAGGCAAGCAGCAAAAAACTTCTTAGTCTTCCACCAAGGACTTTTTATGTCAAATTGAAATTGACTTGTTTCGGACCAGGGATTAATATTGGATTTAGATCGAATTTGAAAATTGTATTTTTTAGGTGAAAGGGAAGCTAATTCAATCTGTTGAGCTCCACAATCCTTCCATTCTTGAGCATTATCTAGTCTATATTGATATTTCAGACTTTGGGAATTGGTGAGATATGGAGCTGAAAAATTAAAAACTAAATGATTTTGATCATAATTGAAGACAGCAGCGTCTTTTACCAATTCAGGGTACAGAATAGAATCTCCCAGAGTGATGTTTTCCAGATGCATAATGATGCTTGGCCTTGAATCAGACCTCATTTTTTTTAAATCCAGTTTTGAAAGTCCATTGTTGGTCCCAATCCATAACTGACTTTGATCTCCGTTAAATACCATGGAACTTATTTGATTTGAAGGCAAGCCATCGTTGATATCAAATTTTGTAAAATTACCATCAAAATAAACAAGCCCTCTTGAAGTTCCTATCCAAAAATTAGCAGAAGCATCCTGTAAAATTGAGGAAACATAGTCATCAGGCATGCCATTCTTTTTTGTCCATCTCTTCCAATTTTTGCCGTTAAATTTAAACAAACCTTCATTGCTGCCGATCCATAAATTTTCTGCATGATCCCAAATCATAGTTTTGATTTCTGCAGATTTTAAGGCATTTGGAAATGAGGAGTCAGAATTATCTGCTAAAGGCTTCAATTCATTGTTTGCATAGTTAAACAAACCAGTTTTACTTCCCACCCACCAAGTATCAGTTTTCTGACCTTGTAATATAGTCGTGAATTGATAATCGACCCATTTTGGCTTTCGTGAAATTTTTTTTGGAATATATGCATTTTGTTCAAAGTTGAAATACTGAATCCCATAATTGGAAAAATTTATTATTTGATTGTTCCCCACAAAACTCCAGCATTTTCTTGATCGAAATTCACCTATCAATAATGTCAAATTATTATTGTCTATTTTAATCTGTTTATTCAATCCATATTCGTCTCCCGGATAATTTAATGCTACTAGCAAATTCCCCATATCATCTTTGTCTATTTTACGAACATAGTTGAGCTTGCCTCTTTTTTTCAATTCAATATTATGCAATTGATTTCCATCAAAATAATTTAGACCATCTATGGTTCCAATCAACAGGTTTTTACTTTTCGTATCATAATATAAATCATTAATTTGATTTTCAACAAGCCCATTCTCCAGATAGTAATTGGTGAAATAAGTGTTGTACAAGCAAACCATTCCTTTGCCACCAGTTGCAATCCAAAAGTTTTTTTCCCTGTCTTCAAAAAAACCATTTATAGGGGTATGGCCAATGTCCAGATCATCGCCCCTGAAAATCAATTCATCGTTCTTTAATTGAAACAGGCCTTCCCCAATAACTGATAACCATATTCTGTCTTGGGAATCCATGAAAAAGCGACTTATCTGCCTGTTTGAAATGGTTTTCTTCGGAAATTTTTTAATTTCCCCATTGGCATAAATGCAATAGAATTCTTTTTCAGAATCAAACCATAGATTTTGGTGGGGGTCTTCATAAACAGTTCTGACATTTTTTTTGCCAGTGATTTCAGGATAAAGGTCGATGTATGTACTATCATCAAGTTCCATCAGCCCATTACTACTTCCAATAATGACTTTGTTTTCCTTGTTAATTATAAATGCATTCAATGCAAAATTACCGGGTTCATCGAAAAACTTTTTCACCTTAGTGTTTAGGTCAAAGACTTTTAGGGCGCTGGTGCTTTGTGAATAAACTTTGTCTTTGTTATGATCAATATAATTGGATACGCTGGTATTAAACAGTGTTTGTATTTTATAAAGAGAATCCATTGCTGAAACTCCTAAAAGGTAATTTGCAATGAGCAATGATTTTCTATCCTTGTCAAAATCGAGTGCTGTAATGTTTTTGTTGAGCAAGCCATCTTCAGTTCCAAACTCCTTGTAATTTTTCCCATCAAATCTGTACAGGCCATTGGAGGTGCCTAGCCATAAAAAACCTTTTTGATCCTGATCAATGCACCATACGTTTGAATTGGGTAAACCATTTGAAGAGTCATAAACTTTGTATTCAAGCTGCTGAGCAAAACTATCCAAACTGAAAATAGACGGAAGACCAAGGACAAATAATAATGCTAACCGCCAATTTATGTGCAGACCGAAATTTCTAACATATCTCCGATTCAAAAGCATTTAATGACATTTTAATTCAAAGCGATTTGAAATTGTCAACAAAGCTGTTGAATTTTTCAAAAAAAGACTTACTCCTTCTTCTTGCCACAGGAACTTGTGATTCATCGTTCATCAATATTACAAAACCAATCCCTTCTTTAACAACTTTGTCAATAAATGCAAGATTTACAATGTGAGACTTGTGAACCCTCACGAACGCTGTTTGATCCAAAAACTCCTCATAATTTTTTAAACATTTACTATCTGTTATGACGTTTTGATTGTTCAGGATTAATTTGGAATAATTATCAAATCCTTCTAACCGACTTAGTTTTTCCAGTTCAATAACTTGAATTTTATTTCCAGTATTAATGCTGATCTTTTTTGGAGCATCATCATGACTCCAATGATCAAGCAAATCTTGAATCGAATCATCGTAGGAGGATTTGAATTGAATGTTTTTGGCTTTTTCTGCTTCTATCTTGCAGACTTTGTCGATCGATTCTTTCAGTTCTTCAATTCCAACTGGTTTTAACAAATAATCAATTGCACTTGCTTTGATGGCTCTTATTCCATATTGATCGTGGGCGGTTACAAAAATTACTGAAAATGAATGACCCTCAATAGAGTCAAGCAAGTCAAAACCATTTTTATTGGGCATTTGAATATCGAGAAATAAAACATTTGGGGAATGTTCCACAATTAAGGCCATTGCCTCATCTGCACTGGCAGCTTGGGCAATTACCTCTATTTCAGGGCAATACTCACCCAATAACTGGGCAAGGTTTTCTCTGCCAGGTTCCTCATCATCAATAATTATCGATCTTAATTTCAAGATTTTTGGATTTTTCAATCTAAAAATGAACAAAAAGTTCTAAATCTGGTACTAAATAGGAGCTGAATTAAGCTAAAAAAAACGGGCCATTAGTCATGATAATAGTCATGATAAAAATAAATCCTTTTTTATCAAAATCTCTCGTCCAAGAAAGGTCTTTTAATCACATGAAATATAAGACATTTTGGGTGCATTTCAAGAATCTAGGCTCTGTTGAAACAATATACAATCTTAATTATTCATGAATTCCTGCCTTTTTGACAGTATGAGCACATTGAATTGCGACAATTTTTGACTGGATTTGACAATATTTCACCTCAATTTCGCTTGGCATAAGGATTGAAGTTAATTATTTGTAACACTTAAAGAAGGACTTCATAAGCGAGTTGTTTTTTGATCGTTACTTGAACAAAAAAAAATTATTAATAAAATCAAATATATAAAATGAGTAAAATTATCGGAATCGATTTGGGTACGACCAACTCCTGCGTTGCGGTTATGGAAGGTGGAGAGCCTAAGGTTATCCCAAATGATGAAGGAAGAAGAACCACTCCTTCTATCGTAGGTTTTTTAGAAAACGGAGAGCGTAAAGTAGGGGATGCTGCCAAAAGACAAGCCATTACCAACCCAATTAACACGATCCGTTCTGTAAAGCGTTTCATGGGAATGCGTTATTCAGACATTACTTCAGAAGCAGAACATGTTTCATTTAAAGTAATGAAAGGAGACAATGACACTGTTAGATTTGACATCAACGGTAGAATGTATACTCCACAAGAGATTTCAGCAATCATCCTTCAAAAAATGAAGCAAACTGCTGAAGATTACCTTGGACATGAAGTAACGGAGGCAGTAATCACTGTTCCAGCATATTTCAATGATTCACAACGTCAGGCTACTATGGAGGCTGGTGAAATTGCTGGTCTTAAAGTAAGAAGAATTATCAATGAGCCGACTGCGGCATCTTTGGCTTTCGGTCTTGACAAGAAAGATAAAGAAATTAATGTTGCTGTATTCGACCTTGGAGGTGGAACATTCGATATTTCAATTTTGGAACTAGGAGATGGCGTTTTCGAAGTGAAATCTACCAACGGAGATACACACTTGGGTGGAGATGACTTCGATCAGGTTTTAATCGACTGGTTAGCTGAAGAGTTCCTTTCAGAAAATCCAAAAATAGATCTTCGTAAAGATCCAATGGCTTTACAGCGTTTGAAAGAAGCTTCTGAAAAAGCCAAAATCGAATTGTCTGGTTCTCAAGAAACAGAAATCAACTTGCCATATGTTACTGCAGTTGATGGAGTGCCAAAGCACCTTGTTAAAAAAATAAGCAGATCAAAGTTTGAGCAATTGTCAGATGAATTGATTCAAAGAACTTTGAAGCCTTGTGAAATGGCTTTGAAAGATGCTGGAATGTCAGTTTCTGAAATAGATGAAGTTATCTTAGTTGGTGGTTCTACTCGTATTCCTAAAATTCAGGAAGTTGTAGAAAATTTCTTCAAGAAAAAACCTTCTAAAGGAGTTAACCCTGATGAGGTTGTAGCAGTTGGTGCAGGAATCCAAGGTGGAGTTTTAAGTGGTGATGTAAAAGATGTATTGCTTTTAGATGTTACACCTCTTTCATTGGGTATCGAAACCTTGGGTGGAGTTTTCACTCGTTTAATCGACGCAAACACAACCATTCCATCAAAGAAATCACAGGTGTTCTCAACAGCAGCTGATAACCAGCCAAGTGTTGAAATTCATATCTGTCAAGGAGAGCGTTCTATGGCGAAGGACAACAAAACCATCGGTCGTTTCCACCTTGATAGCATCCCACCTGCACCAAGAGGCGTTCCTCAAATTGAGGTAACTTTCGATATTGATGCAAATGGTGTATTAAGTGTAAGTGCCAAAGATAAAGGAACTGGTAAAGAGCAAAATATTCGCATCACAGCAAGTACAGGATTGTCAGATTCTGAGGTCGAAAAAATGCGCAACGAGGCAAAAGCAAACGAGGAGTCAGATAAGGTTGCCAAAGAGAAAATCGAAAAAATCAATCAAGCAGATACTTTGGTTTTCCAAACGGAAAAGCAATTGAAAGAGTTTGGTGAGAAAATTTCGGAAGACAAGAAAGCTGCAATC
This sequence comes from uncultured Chitinophagales bacterium, assembly GCA_937927195.1. Taxonomy (GTDB): domain Bacteria; phylum Bacteroidota; class Bacteroidia; order Chitinophagales; family UBA2359; genus JAHDGP01. The sequence continues at coordinate 25,314 of CALBCY010000180.1, read as the reverse complement.
GAAACTGCTGCTGCAGAATTGAAAACTGCCAAAGAATCGGAAGATTTAGCTGCAATCGACGCATCAATGGAGAAATTGAACAACGCTTGGAGTGAAGCTTCTCAAGAAATGTACGCTCAACAGCCAGGACCAGATGCTGCTGCGGGAGCAGATGGTGCAGGACCAGAAGAAACTGCCTCGAACGAGGGAGAAGCTGGTGGAGCTGAAGAAGAAGTACAGGATGCAGAGTTCGAGGAAGTCGATGACACAAAGTAAAGACGATGCGTCGTCTCACACAGTAAAGACGCATTGAATGCGTCCACAAAATGACAAAGGCTGCCAGATTCAATTTGGCAGCCTTTTTTTTTCGTGAAATTGATCGCAGAGAAAAACATTTTATCAAAGAAAAAAAACTTTTACAATGCTTCAAAGCCCAATAAAATGTATTTCCTTTGAGCACGTTCTTATTGATACAAGAATAAAAGCAATGTTAAAGCCCTTATCTAATAGTTTAAAAGAGATTTCGGATATTTTATTCCGCTTTGCTACATAAAATTCCGAAAAGTCTAAATGACTAAAAGTCTAAAATTCCGAAAATTCCGAAAATTCTAAATATCTAAAAGTCTGTCAACAATGAAATTCAAGTTTGCAATTATAGGCTGTGGGCATATTGGAAATAGGCATGCCAAACACATTTTGGCACATCCCAATGCTGAACTTGTTGCAGCTTTCGATATTGAAGCAGAAAAAAGTAGAAATTTCGGCAAGCAGTTTCATTGCAATTCTATTGCGAACCTAGACGAGATTTTTCAAATGGATATTGACATGATCAATATTTGTACACCAAATGGAAACCATCATTCTATAGCGATTGATTGTTTGAATGCTGGAAAGAATGTTCTAGTAGAAAAGCCGATGACCATCAAGAAAAGTTTTGGTGAAGACATGATAAAGGCGGCTTTAGACAATGGAAAAAAACTATTTGTTGTCAAGCAAAATAGGTTCAATCCACCAGTTCAAGCAGTGAAGAAATTAAAAGACTCTGGTCAGTTGGGTAAAATTTATTCCATTGTTGTCAATGCATTTTGGAACAGGAACGAGCAATATTATACTCAATCCAATTGGCGTGGTTCGCTAGAAATGGATGGTGGGACATTGTTTACTCAATTCAGCCATTTTATCGACATCCTTTATTATTTATTTGGAGACTTAAAAGTTGTTTCCGCTATAGCTCAAAATGCAAACCACCAGAACCTAATCGAATTTGAAGACACTGGTCATTTTCTTTTTGAAATGAAAGCTTTGAATAAAACAATTGGTAGCTTCAATTACACCACCTCTGCTTTTGACTCCAACATGGAAGGTTCCATAACGGTATTCGCCGAAAACGCCACCATAAAAATTGGTGGACAATACCTCAATACCATTGAATATCAAAACATAAAGAATCATGAAATTGTTTTAGCCAATGACAATTCTAAACCAAACGATTATGGCTTTTATATTGGCTCCATGTCCAACCACGATCAGGTAATCCACAATGTTATTGAATCCCTACAAGGCAAGGCGAAAATCATGACCAATGCCTATGATGGGCTTAAAGTGGTAGAAATAATAGAAGAGGTTTACGCTGTTATGAAGAAGGCGGAAATGAGAAGATGAATAAATGCTTAAATGAGTAATTGTTTTTTAACGCGAAGTCGCCAAGACGCAAAGTTTTTTTTGCCTTGATTAATCCAAAAGATGCCGCAGGCATGCGACCCAAAAGCAAAAAAGCCAGCGAAGCGAGGCTGCGAACCAAAACCCAACACCAAGCCCTACTGCTCATCTGAACAAACCAATATCGGTCGCTCTGCCGAGAAACACATTTTACCAGCAATATTAATGGTCAAATATTTTTCCAGGCCTTTTTTGAAATTCTTTCTTAATATTAAAAGCTGCCCTGCACTATTTGCAAGATGATCTTGCAGACCCTGCAAAACGCTGTCGTTTTGGTTTTCCTGAAATCCAAATTCATCGGTCCCGAGAATTTCACCAGCCATTAGTTTGAACTTATTTTTATTGCTATCGTAACTTCTGGTCTCCTCTAATTTTACATGGATGAAATTAAAAGATACATCCAAATCCATTGACAGGTCGTAGGCATATTCAATACTTGTCAGTTGATGATCTTCTAAATCTGTAGCATATTCTATAGATTCAATTTTATGAAAATCAGCATTCGGTGGGATGGCTAAAATGGGTTGCTTTGCTTTTTCGATTAACCTGGTGAGTTTACTTCTGAATATCAAATTACTTAAATCAAATTTTTCTTTGGTGCTCAAGACTATCAGGTCCATTTCCGAGAATTCAGCCGATTCAGTGATTTGGTCAACATCAAAGTCTGACTGCGGATAATACATCAATTCAATTTTACTCAAATCATATTCCTTAAATAGGGGAGCGGCTTCTTCCCAATAAACCTTCAAAGATTGGTCCGAACGATCTTTAAGAAAGTGGATCAAGGAACGTTCCTGCTTTTCAGATGACAGATCATTGCTACTGTCCAGTATGTGCAATTTCGCCTTTGTTTTGTGGGCAAGGAATATTCCATAATGCAAAGCATCATAAGTATACTTTTGAAAATTAGTGAGAACCAGAATATTATCCATGTATCAATTAAAAATAAGAAAATTTTCAATCTCATCAAATTTGCTTCAATTTATATGATGGGAAATTTTTAATGTGGAAGTAAATCAGGATTATATTTTGCTTGAAATGAGGATTGGAATTGTAAAAAAGCGCAAAAAAGCACAAAAAAGCACAAAAAAAACTCCCCAAGGCCGGAGGCCTTGGGGAGTTACTTTTTATTTATATAGTAGACTGAATTTACTCAGCACCACAATCTTTACAATCAATAATTTCTGCAACTACAAATGGTGCACAGCTACTGAAAGTAGTAACTCCGTTTGTTGCTGAGAAAGAGTAAGTACCAGGTACTGTTGGGCTGAAAGCAGAACTTCCTGTTACAACAGTAGCCAAAGCAGTATCGTCATTGGTCCATGTGAATGTGTAACCAGCAGCTCCACAATCTGGAACAAATAAGGCATTACCCATACAAACACGATTAACATCTAGACAAACGCCATCTTCATAAACACAATCAACAGCCAATTCTATGTCACCAGTGCTACCACTAAAACCATTGACATATACTAAATAGCTTTCACCAGCAGTTGTTGGAAATTCAAGATAAGAACGAGCTCCAGCCCCACAAACACCAAAATTGTCATCATTACCAGCTTCACAAACCAAATCGGCTCCACATCCTCCAGAATACACATTGACTTTGGTATCAAAACCTGAGTTACACAAAGAAAGTGATACAGTTGTTCCATCTCCTTCCAATGAGTACCATATTCCATTGGCACCAGGAGCCGTTCCGCAAGATCCTAAAGCATCTGCATCTGCATCTTCAATACCACAATCAGTATTTCCAGTTACAACATCACCAATTGAAACGGCAATAGCTCCAGAACAAACGTTATTTGCTGGTCCCTGGCTTGTAAGACAAGATCCGTCATCTACTATAGCAGCTGGGTCAAATTCTGCAAAACATGGATCTGTACAACCTGAAGGGATTTCTACAACTGTTAGGTCAAAAGTACCTTCATTAGTACCAAAACCATGAACCAAGATGAAGTAATCAGTTCCAGCAACAGTGCTAAATTGAATATCTGCATCATTTCCACAATCATCATCTTCACCTGTCTCACAGACAAGAGCACCACAAGTTCCTGAGAAGATGGTCATTTTTGAATCATGTGATGCGTCACAAATATCAACATTGTAAGCACCACCATCTCCTGACAAAACGTACCAAACTCCAGGTGCAGTTATTGAAGTACCACAAAATCCTAAAGCTGATTCTAAAGTACCACATTCAGTAGTTCCTGCTACGACATCACCATCGGCAACTGGTGTTGCTGATGCACAGGTTGCATTAGCAGGTGATACTGCTGGATCTGGAGTACCTGCACATGGAACACATGTGCTTCCATCCAATCCTATTACTTCCATATCGTTGATAGTACATGCATTTCCATCATCACATACTGTCGCTGCAACAGCCGTTGCACAGCTTCCGTCGTCTCCAGTAGCAGTAGGATCATATTCAGTAAAACATGGATCTATACATCCCAATAAAGGTGCAGAAGAAACTACACTTGGTGCGCCAATAACAAATCCATAAGACCAAGCACCAGGAGTTGCCCCCATGCTATCATCGTCAAAAACTACTCTTATCATGAAATTCGCCAATTGATTGGCTGTAAAAGAAGTAACATCAATAATGCTTGAAAATGGAGTATCAGGTGAGGCATCTGTATAATCAGCGGTAGTAAAACTCCCTGGAAGAGCTGAAACTAAAACCCAAGCACCAGCATCTGCATCCCAATATTCAACAAATAAAGAAGATCCACAACAATCACGATTATCATGATTCAAAGAAATCTCCATTAAGACTTCTCCTGCAGCAGCAGCAGCAGTCAAATCAATAATTGGAGAAGTAATTATTTGACTATTATCTAAGCCAGGAGATGCATCTTCCGAATCATCATCATAACCGAAAGCAGCATCTACTGTTGGATCAGCTAAAAGATTTTCACCATTGTTTGTTATGACCCAACCATCCGCTCCAGAATCAGGCCAATTTGTAGTGTAATTTAGAGTTTGTGCGATTGATGAAATAGATCCCATCAGCAGTAAGAACATTAATGAAAGACAAATTCTTTTCATAATAAAATATTTTATTTAAATTTTAGGTTTATGATTTTAAGTTTTTTGCAAAGTTCTATTTACAGAATTTTATAGGATAATAAAATTTGAAGCCGTTTTGTCAAGTACAGAAAATTGCACTATAAAGATAATAAGGATTTTATGTTAATTAAGCTAAAAATGGGATTATTTCACCCATTTATGAACTAAAAATCCATTTAGTAAGAATTACTAGGAACAAAACCCCTGTTTAGTCAGAAAAATGGGCGTAATTTCTATGAAATTGAAGGGGTTAAACATGAAGATAATCATTGGCAATACAACAAATTTGCCAGATTTTTGAGCCATACTTGCTTATTGAATAACTATTCCCCCCTTTGCCAGTAGTTTTTGTCTTTGACATTTTGAAGGATATTGAGGTAGTTGTCAAAGCGAAATTCAGCAATTTCATCGTCTAAAACAGCATATTTAATGGCACATTTTGGCTCATTTTCATGCAGGCAATTGTTAAATTTACAGTCCGTTATTCGAGCTTTCATTTCAGGAAAATAATGACAAACCTCCTCGGGCTCCAAATTGATTACTTCCAATTCCTTAATTCCTGGGGTATCAACAATAAAAGTGCCTTTCTCCATTTCATGCATTTCAGCAAAAGTAGTGGTATGCATCCCCTTGGAATGGGTCGAAGAAATTTCATTGGTACTAATCTCAACTCCAGGAATCAATTGATTAATCAGCGTGGATTTTCCTACTCCAGAATGCCCTGCAAACAGGGTCGTTTTGTCTTTCAATAAGGCTTTTATTTCTGAAATATCGGCTTCGTCTAAGGAAGAAATGACCAGCGATTGATAACCCGCTACCGCATAACCAGCTTGAAAATATTCCAATTTCTCAAATCCCTTTTCTGTGTAAACATCTTTCTTGTTGAAAACAATTATGCAGGGAATGTGATGCATTTCACCAACCACCAAAAGACGATCGATAAATCCCGTGGAGGTTCTTGGGCTTTCAACGGTTGCCATTATGATCATTTGATCCAAATTGGAAGCAATGATGTGATTTTTGGCTGGGTGACGTGGAGATTTTCGAATGATGTAATTTTCACGATCATACAATTCTTTGATTATAGCCGTTTCATGGCCAGGCTCAATTTCCAATTCGACATAATCTCCAACCGCAAATGGATTGGTTACTTTTAATCCTTTCAATCGAAATTTGCCGATTGCTCTCGCATTAACCATTTGCCCATCTTCTAATTGACAATGGTACCAACTCCCTGTAGATTTTATTACTCTTCCTTTCATCTATGTTTTTAAAAAGTATTGCAATTTTATGCAATTTTCTATTTGTATGTTTTGGCAATTTCAGTTATATTAATGCAATTCACACCGGAAGAGTTTCAAAATATACCCACAGTATTTTTTTTTCGTGAAATTTATTTTTTCTCATAGGAGCAAAATGTTTGTTACGAGGGCAATTGCTTCTATAGATTTTCCAGAACTTTATTAAATTCAAAGGTATGTACAAAATGATTAATCGTGGTTTTTTTATGCTGTTTTTCCTAGCAATTTGTCTATTCAGCAATGCTTCAATACCTGGTGGTGAGGGCGAGGAAACCAAAGAAAAAGCGAAAAAATCCAATACCGAAGGAAAACTAAGTTCGAAAATTTTCGACAACAGTACCAAAATTTCATTCATCAATTACAACATATGGGGCCTTCCAGTTTGGCTTCCAGGCATTCAAAGAAAAAAACGTTATCCCTTTATTGAAAGAAGCCTTGAAAAAAGGAATGCTGACATCGTTGGGCTCCAGGAAACTTTTCACCGTTTTTTTAGAAGGCACATTGCACCAAAAATCAACCAAAAATACAATTGCCTTTCTGATTATAAATGCAATCGTGGATTTCTTAAAACAAGTTGTCAAGGCGGATTGATCAACTTCTCAAAACTTCCAATCCTTGAAGAAAACTTTTTCGCTCATCCAAACGTCGAAGGCAAAACTCAAATCGAAAAAACAGGAGGAAAAGGATTGTTGATCAGCAAACTGGAAAGCAAAGTTGGGCCAATCATAATCGTGAACCTGCATCTTTATTCCGGTGATGGCATGATTTCGGAAACCATAAGATTACAAGAAGTAATGAAATTGGAATCAATTCTAGATAGTATGAATTACAATGAAATGCCCATCTTCATGTTTGGAGATTTCAACATGATCAATCCCGATTACAGTTATCAAAGTAAAAAATGTTTGGTCTACCCTTACCTTATGAATGAAATGGATTTTACCGATATTCAAGAAGGAGAAAAAATCGTTTCCTACGATTACGAAGCCAGCAAATACCTTAATGGGAAAGCCAACAATAAAAAAGGCGTTCAACTCGATTATTTCATCTACAAACTTCCAGATAACTTCGCCGTCGGAGAAAGTCAATGTGAAGTAATTTTCAAGGAAGATGAAAATTTTTCAGACCATTACGGACTCCTCACCAACTTCGAATTGATCAAGAAATTCAATAAGAAAAAGAAAAGAAAAAATTGATAGATAAGATTGTGGATTTTTAACGCGGAGACGCAAAGTCGCAAAGAGAATCGCAAAGAGCCCAAGGCTAGAAGCCTTAAAGTCCAACAAGCAAAATTGGCCGACAGGCCAATGAAGCTGTACCAACAGCAAAGGCGAAGCCGAGTGCACCAACAGGTGACGCAGTCACCATACCAACAACGAAGCGTACCAAATTTTCGCTAGAAAATTTCCCTACCTTTGCAGCCATGAATTTACTGAACCAATCATTTGTCCTTCCTTGTGGCAAATCTATCCCAAATAGAATCTTAAAATCTGCATTAAGTGAAGGAATTGCAGAGGCAAATGGCCGTCCTTCAGAAGCTTTGTTCAATCTTTACGATCAGTGGGGAAAAGGTGGAGCAGGTGTATTGTTTACCGGAAATGTAATGGTAGACAAAGACCACTTGGTCAATGCCAATGTAATGATCGCTGAAGATGAGCGCTATCTGGAATCCTTTTCAAAACTTGCTGAAAAAGCGCAGGCAAACGGTTCACAACTATGGATGCAAATCAACCATCCGGGCCGACAATCCCCTTTCTATTTGGACAAGGCACCTGTCAGTGCTTCGAATGTCAAAATGCCCGGTAAACTTTATTTGGAACCACGCCCTTTGAGTCCCGATGAAATATTAAAACTGATTGATGCCTATGGAAATGCTGCTTTGCTTGCAAAAAAATCAGGAATGCAGGGTGCACAAATTCATGGAGCCCACGGTTATCTTGTTAGTCAATTTCTTTCTCCTTTAACCAATCTTCGATTAGACGAGTGGGGCGGGAGTTTGGAAAATAGAGCGAGGTTTGTGTTGGAAATTTACAAAGACATGAGAAAGAAAGTTGGCCCTGACTTTCCAGTAAGTATAAAAATAAACTCAGCCGACTTTCAAAGAGGTGCATTTACAGAGGAGGAATCCATTAAAGTTATTCAAATGTTGGACGAATTGGGAATGGACTTAATAGAGGTCTCGGGTGGTACTTATGAAAGAGCAGCAATGGTCGGTTCAGTACAAAGAGAAAGTACCATCAAGCGAGAAGCTTATTTTATGGATTTTATAGTAAAAGTTCGTAAATTAATAAAAAGTCCACTCATGTTAACTGGAGGGTTTAGAACCGTTAAAGCTATGAATTCAGCATTAGAAGGTGGGGAGTTGGACTTCATAGGATTGGGGCGTCCATTCTGTCTTTATCCAACTGTTGCCAATGATTTATTGAATGGTGAAATGAAAGACTGCTCGGTTCCTGATTTGCTAACGGGCGTGGAAAAAATAGATCAATCTGGAATGCTTCAAACACCTTGGCATCAATTTCAGTTGATAAGAATGGGGAAAGGAATGAAGCCCGATCCAGAGATGGATGTTTGGATGGTTTATGAGAAAATTACTGGTAAAAAAAGACCCGTATAAATTGTTGATTTTAGAATCGTAAAATGCTTGCAGAAAAATTAATTAGCGAACTTCATCGCATAGGGAAAGAAGCCGAAAGGCAAAACAAAGATATTTTAAAAGATCGTTGTTTGCCTGATGAGTTGATACTTGATTTGAAAAAATCGGGTGCATTCAAACTTTGGATTGCAGCAGAATATGGAGGGCTTCAAGCTTCAGTTGCAGACCTGAGTCAAGCTGTTCAGATTTTGGCTCAATACAACGGTTCCATTGCTTGGATATTGGGCGTTACAGGCACTGCAGCTCTCGGAAGTGGCTATTTAGAAAAGGATTTTGCTCGTGAAATTTTTGGCGATCCATTGGCACTTACTGGTGGTTGGGCAGCTCCAGTAGGCAAGGCCAAAAAAGAAAAGAATGGAATTAAAGTCTCAGGGAAATGGTCATGGGGTTCGGGCATTAGACATTGTTCCCACATTGTGGCCGGAGCAATGTTGATCGATGATAACAACGAAAAACCGCGCTCCATTTTGGTCTATTTGAAACCAGAAGATGTTCAATTTATTGACAACTGGAATGTTCTGGGACTGAATGGGACCAACAGTATTGATTATGCTGTTGAAAATGCATTTGTTCCTAATGGGAATTGGATGTTCTTCCCAGTTGTAAAACCTAAGATTGATGCAGCTTTGTATCGCTTTTCATTTTTGGGAGCGCTTGCAAGTGGAGTGGCTTCTGTTGCTTTGGGTTTGGCCAAAAGGGCCATTGATGAAATAATAATATTGGCCACAGAAAAAGTCCCATCTGGAGGAAGAAAGACATTGGGGGAAAGAGCAGTGATCCAGGAAAAAGTAGCTTTAATGAAAGCAAAATATTTGTCCTGTAAAAGCTTTCTTGAAAACGCTATTGAAAAAAACTGGTCAAATGCAGCGGGTAGAATAGACGATATTTCAACCAAGAGCGAATTGCGTTTGGCCACAACTTTTACTGTTAGTGAATGTTGTGAAATAGTCAGTCAAGCCTATAAAATTGGTGGAGGATCTTCGATTTGGGATGGAGTGAAATTACAAGAGCTTTTAAAAGACATTCATGTAGTCTCGCAGCACGGAATGGTTTCTTCAAACAACTATGAAATAGCTGGACGAGTAGCTTTTGGATTGAAGGTCAATGAATGGTTGTTGTAAGGGGATAAGTCCAAGTTTAAGCTGAAACTTTTAAGTTGAAGAGTCAGTTGAAATAATTATTGATTCATTGATTATTGATTCGGTTGGGATAATAAGAGTCAGTCAAAGTTGAAAAAATTCAGGGACTCTAGAGACCTTGGTAGAAGAAATAATTTGATGTGAAGAAAAAGATTTCTGCTATGTCGAAATGACAATTCGGGGGCGAACAATGGGCGAACCCAAAAAATGCCCTAGGCATTGACCCAAAAGCGCGAGAGCGGCCGAAGGCTCGCTGCGACCCAATACCCAATACCCAACACCAATTTACTCCATCTTCAAACTCTCCATATTGGAATGAACCGCTTTGGCCATTTTAAAAATCATATCAGAATCTTCTTCAATGGCTGTTCCAATAACGACAAGGTCAGCTCCTGCACGGCAAACTTCATACGCTTGTTCAGGTTCTCTTATTCCTCCGCCAATTATGATTGGCAAATTTACCTGATCTTTCACTGCTCTAATCATTTGAAGGCTAACAGAGCGTTTTGCTCCGCTACCGCTGTCCATGTAAAGCAATTTTAGACCAAGAAATTCTCCTGCCAGTGCTGTACAAGCTGCAATAGATGGCTTGTTATGTGGAATGGGGAAAGTATTGGAAATATAAGAAGCCGTTGTCGGTTGGCCTCCATCTATCAACATGTAAGCCGTTGGAATGACCTCAATGTCCATGTTTTTAAGAAGTGGAGCAGCTGTAACGTGTTTCCCGATCAATAAATCAGGGTTCCTGCCAGAAATCAGGGAAAGAAACAACAAGGCATCAGCTGCCTCAGTCAATTGAATTGGGCTTCCAGGGAACAAAACCACTGGGATATCGCATAATTCTTTAACATAGGCAATGACTTGTTTCATATTGTTTTCAGTAACCAAACTGCCTCCAACAAAAAATAGGTCCACTGCTGCTTCGACGCCCTTTTCAACCAGCATTTTAACAATTGGTAAGTCAACCTTGTCAGGATCAATCAAGACAGCCAATAACTTCTTGTTTTTTTGCCTGGAATCTGAAATAAAAGAAAAAATGTCCTTGCTCATTGCGCTTGTCTTACCTAGTTCATTAAAACGACCTTACAAAGGTAGAGTTTAAGCATCAAAAAACCGAATTTCCTTTAAGAAGGAAGGAAGAATGAATAGATACTTTAAATGAAGAGGTCTGCTAATCCTCCTCCCTTACTATATCAATAATGCCTAAGTATACGGTCAAATAAGTATTGTCTGAATTGCAAAATAAATATTTAAAACGGACAAGTTTTAATTGACAGTATACTAAGTACTTTGGCATTTCTGTTTTGTTCCATTTTGAGTTGGTTATTTATTAATCGAGCTGGCAAAAGCGGTTAATGCCATAGCATAGTGAGTCTTTTGTCAAGGAAGACTGATCTTAAAAGATGCAGTCAAAATGGACAGAACTTGTTTGACAGTGTACTTAAATAGCATTCTTTTAAAAAAGTCTTTATTAGTTGGATATTTTGTACTTTTGCAGTCTTTAAAATTAAACCCTTTTTCTGTGATAGCGTACATCAAGGGTGATATCCAAAGCCTGACACCAACTTTTGTGATTTTGGAGAATAATGGAATCGGTTACCACGTTAATATTAGCCTAAACACCTATTCCAAATTACAAGGCAGCAAAAAGTGCCTTTTATTTATTCATTATTACATAAAAGATGAGAGTCTACCAACCATGTTTGGTTTTACAGATGAATTGGAAAAGTCCCTGTTTCTGGACTTTATTTCGGTTTCAGGCGTTGGTCCCTCTACTGCATTAATGATTTTATCATCGTATTCCCCTGCTGAAATACAAAGCGCAGTAGTAGATGGAAATATCGCACTCTTAAAATCAATAAAAGGGATTGGCCCAAAGTCTGCGCAGAGACTGGTTTTAGAATTAAAAGACAAGTTCTTAAAAGTAGCCAAACCAAGCACTATTTCTAGTGTGAAACACAATACCCTTATAGATGAAGCGTTATCTGCTTTGGTAAGTTTGGGTATATCAAAAATCGCTGCCCAAAAGACCATTAATAAGATCTTAAAAGCGCAGCCTGAAATAGATTCAGTTGAAAAACTGGTCAAAGTGTGCTTGAAAAACATTTAAGGTATTGAAATTCAATGCTTTGTGTCCGTATTTTTGTGGCAAATTGATGGACATTTTAAACGATTTGCCATTTATTTAAGTAATAGACATTAGATGCTAGATTTTAGATCGTAGAATTCAGAACAAATTGAATAAGAAAACATTTTCAATATTTTTTGACCATTCCTCCATTCTATCATCCGGCCGACGCTTCGGTAGCGTCTAAAATCTAAGTTCTAGTTTCAAAATAATCTAATTAAGTGAGAGAAGGGATCATATCTACTCGATTTAAATATACGATAGCAGCAGCTATCGCTTTAAATTCGTTTTTTTTCATGCAAAGTCTAAATTTGCGTGCAGGAGACTATTTTGTCGCTTTTTCCTCTATGGAGTTTGAGGCTTTTCCTGATGAGGAAGAACCTGAAGAGGAAGAACCCGATGAACAGGAAGAGTCCGGAAAATCAGAAGAACCAGCAGAGTCAATTGCTGTTGTAGAACCTTTTTTAAATTACGGCCCTGAATTTATTGGTCCAATTCTTCCTGACTCGAGTGATCTTATTTATCCAATTGAAGATCAACGCTTTCAACTTTACAATCCACAACCTAGTACCAACCCATTTGATCTTAATCCTCAAGATTTTGCAATAGAATACGATCCTTTAACTGGGGAATATACTTTTAATGATCCCAATGTTCCTACTTATCTTCCTCCTCAAACCATGTCTTTTGATGAGTATTGGCAATACCAAGATCAGCAAAATATTGACAATAATTGGGAATCTCTCTCTCAATCCAATACTTCAGATATAGGAACCTATAATATACTTCCAACATTGAACTTGCCGGATGGAGATTTAGGAAATATTTTTGGTGGAAATCAAGTTGATATTCGACCAAGTGGTGGTATTGAACTGCTATTAGGTTTTCGAAAACAGAAAATTGAGAACCCAACACTTCCTCAACGTCTTCAAAATCAACCCGCGCAGCCTGACTTCAATATGACACCAAATTTAAGTGTCCAGGGTAAAATTGGAGAAAACCTTAATTTCAATATCAATTATTCTACTCAAACTACCTTCGATTTCGAAAATCAGGTAAGATTGGAATATACAGGGGATGAAGACGATATCATTCAAAAGATCGAAGCGGGTAATGTTGATTTTCAACTACCTGTCTCTTTAATTCCGGGTAGCCAAAGTCTATTTGGTCTAAAAACGAAATTGAAATTTGGCCGATTAACAGCAACGAGTGTTATTTCACAACAAAAATCAAAAGCAGAAAGAATCACCATTAAAAATGGCGCACAAGAAAAGGATTTTGAAATGCGTCCCGATCAATTTGAGCAAAACAGACACTTTTTCATTGCTCAATATTTTAAAGACAATTACAACAAAGCACTGGCTTCAATGCCTTGTATCAGCTCGGAAGTTCAGATTAATTATTTAGAAGTTTGGGTTTCAAACAATACAGGTGCTACACAAGATACTCGTAATGTAATGGCGCTTATGGATTTGGCAGAACCAGATCCTTATCGTCAACCAAATATTTTATCGAAAACCCAAGAAGTTTATCCGAGCAACCAAGCCAATTCACTTTACAGTGACATTGTTGGCAACGGGACCAACAGAAGCCAAGATGCGGTTATTACCAATATGGAGTCTGATTTGGGCTTAAACAATATAGAAGACTTTAGGTTTGGACAAGCAAGAAGACTTCGTCCCAATGAGTTTACCTTCGATCCGCAATTGGGTTTCATTTCATTAAACGCTCCACTTCAAACAGATGATATTGTAGGTGTTTCATTTGAATACCAGACCATTTGGGGAGATACTTATAGAGTAGGGGAGTTTGCTGATCAGTTGCCACCCAATGCAAATGATCAAGGACGTGAGCAGGTTCTTTTTGTTAAAATGTTGAAATCTATTCGTCCTGAACCAAATCTTCCAATTTGGGATTTGATGATGCGTAATGTTTATAAAATACCACAAGCATTCAGAATCAATGAAGAAGATTTCCGATTAAATGTATTCTACCAATTATTAGGTGGAGTTGGAAACAGTTCGGTTACTGGAGGTGGAGTAAGTGTATTCCTACCTGAAGGAACTTCTGTCCGTGATAAATCCATTATTCAGTTGATTGGATTGGACCGACTGAACTTTCAGGATGACCCCAAACCAGATGGAACCTTCGATTTCTTTACCGCCAAACCCAATAGTTTGACGATTGAGCCCGAAGAGAGTAATCCCTATAGTGATCAGAATTTAAGTGCCTCAGGGCAAGGGATTTCAGGAATCAACAATACCGGTAGTGGAAGAAGAAGCAATAATAGAAATTCTAATAATAGAAAATACTACTCAACAATAGATGCCCGAACAGGAAGGGTTTACTTCCCTGTTCTACAACCATTCGGTAAAGACCTAAGGGCGCAGTTCTCTCCTGAAGAAGAGAATATTGCTGACAAGTATGTATACGAAGAACTGTATGATACAACCCTTACCATTGCCAGACAATTTCCTGAGAAAAATAGATTCCTTATAAAGGGTCGATACAAATCTGGTGTTTCATCAGAATTTTCATTGGGCGCCTTCAATATACCTGAGGGATCTGTGACCGTTTGGGCTGGTGGAAAGCAATTGACAGAAGGAGTTGATTATACGATCAACTATAGTTTGGGTAAAGTTACTGTTATCAACGATGCCTATTTGAATTCAGGAATTCCGATCAATATTGATTATGAAGATCCTGCTTTGTTCAGTATTCAACAGAAAACATATTTTGGTACAAGACTAGATTATTGGATCAACGATGATTTTACTTTAGGTGGAACTTATGTGCATTTATCCCAAAGACCGTTTACTCAAAAGGTGAACTATGGGGACGATGCAATTTCCAACAGAATGGTCGGACTTGATGGGAACTATTTTAAAGAAGCTCCAGGCATAACAAGGTTTGTTGATAAAATTCCTGGCATCAATACCAAAGAGAAATCAACGGTTACTATAAATGCAGAGGGAGCCAAGTTTATACCTGGTCATGCAAAGGCCATAGATTTGGGCAATGGTGGTGTTATTTTCCTTGATGATTTTGAGGGGACTCAGAGTGAAATAAGTTTGGAGTTTCCAATCAACAAATGGCAATTGGCAAGTACACCTAGAAATGGTGATTTTGCAAATGCCGACTTGGTAAACGACTTGTCTTACAATGATGATCGTGCAAGGTTCGCTTGGTACAAAATTGACAACGCGGTTTATTCAGAGAATAATACCCAAACGATGTATACGAGAAATATAAACTTTAGAGAAGTTTTTCCACAAACAGAGAGACAGTTTGATGTCTTCTTGAGAAGTTTGGATTTGGCCTATTTCCCTAATGAAAAAGGACCATACAATTTCAATACTGATCCAATGGATGTCAATACAGATGGAAGCCTGAAGAATCCTAAAGATCGTTGGGGTGGAATGATGCGTGATATAGAATTGAATGATTTTCAATTTCATAATATTGAGTTTATAGAATTTTGGATGCTTGATCCGTTCCTTGAAAATCCTAATAATCCGGGAACCATGTATTTGAATCTAGGAACAGTTTCGGAAGATATTTTGAAAGATGGTCGTCGTTCATTTGAAAATGGTTTACCAGTTGTGGGGCAGCCTGAAAATACGGACACGACCGCATGGGCAAGAGTTTCAAACAACAATGTAATCGCACAGTTTTTTGACAGTGATACTTCTGCTAGAAGACAACAAGACATTGGTTTAGACGGGTTGAACAATGATGGTGAAAGAGTTTTATTCAAACAATATTTAGATGACTTGGTGACGGTAACCAATATTGATCAAAGTTCACAGTTTTATCAAGAAACTCAGAACGATCCAGCCAATGATGATTTTAGATATTTCATTGGAGCCAATTTTGATGCAAGCGCCGACGTTGTTGAGCGATACAAAAGGTTCAACAATCCAGAAGGTAACTCTGTAACTCAGGATGCTGCCAATAATCAAGGTTTTACCACTTCATCAACCAACCTTCCTGATAACGAGGATTTGAATGATGACAATGCCTTGGAGCAAGCGGAAGCTTTCTTTCAATATAAAATAGACTTGAGACCGAATATGGAGATTGGTGAAAATTTCATTACCAATATCCGTGAAAGTGAAATTCCTAATATTGGAACAGCAAGATGGTTGAAGTTTCAGATTCCTATTGCAGATTATGAAAAGGCTGTTGGTGGAATTGACCAATTTACTGCCATCCAGTTTATGAGATTGTATATGACAGATTTCCAAGATCCTGTTGTTTGTCGTATGGCAGATTTCAACTTGGTAAGAAACCAATGGAGAAGGTATGAAAGCAATATTTTAGAAGAAGGTGAATACCAACCAACTGATAATTTTGGACAATCAGACTTTAATGTAACTTCTGTTTCCATTCAACAACACTATGAGAAATTTCCGGTTCCATACCGTCTTCCTCCAGGAGTAATCCAAGAAGAGATATTTAACAATACTTCCACACCACTTACACAAAATGAGCAATCACTTTCTCTGCAAGTTTGTAATCTGGAAGATGGAGTTGCCAATGCGGTGTTTAAGACAGAAAGGTATGACATGAGGCAATTTAAACGATTGCAGATGTGGGTTCATGCCGAGGAAGGTTTTGAGAGTGACAACACCATGAAGGATGGAGACGTCTCTGCAATAATTCGTATAGGCAGCGATTTTGTTTCCAACTATTATGAATACGAAGTTCCATTGAGCATAACACCTGAGATAACGAGTGTAGGAAATTCCGAAGTGGATAAGGAACGAATATGGCCTTATTTAAACAGGATTGATCTTGAACTTAATGACTTAGTTGATTTGAAAAAGGTAAGAAACTTTACTTTGGATGAAATCAATATAAATAAACCGTATTCAGTTTTTCTTGAGGATACATTGATAAGTAATACAGGAGAGCAAATTCCAGTAAAGCGGAAGTTGACAGTTGTGGGGAGTCCTGATTTAGGTAAAGTCGCAACCATTATGTTGGGTGTTAGAAACCCTAAGAGGACCAGTTTTACAGAAGCTTCTGATGATGGTTTGGCCAAATGTGCCGAGGTTTGGTTTAACGAGCTTGCACTTTCAGGATTTAACGAAGAAGGTGGTTATGCTGCGCAAGCAAGAATGGATGTTAAATTAGCTGATTTTGGTAATGTTACAGTTTCGGGTAATCTTCATACTACTGGTTTTGGTTCATTGGAGCAAAAAGTGAATGATCGTTACCAGGATAATTACCGTCAATACGATGTAACTGCTAATTTGAATTTAGACAAGTTTTTACCAAAAAACAGTGGTATAAAAATTCCATTGTATGCCGGATATTCTGAGTCTATTAGTACACCTCAATACCATCCTTATGATACAGACATTATTTTAGAAGAAGCCCTTGATTCTGTTGAATTGTATAAAGGTAAAGTAGCCAGAGATTCTCTGAAAAAACAATCTCAGGAATACACGAATATAAAGAGTGTCAATGTTTCGAATGTAAGAAAAGTAAGAACAGATACTAAAAAGAAGCAGCGTTTTTATGACATTGAAAACTTCAATGTTTCGGCTGCATATACTGAAACAAACTTTAGAGATCCATACATTGAAAGTGAAAAGGAACAGAGGTATACTGGAGAGCTTGGATACAATTTCACCACTAGACCCAACTATATTAAGCCATTTAATAAACTGATAAAATCAAATAGCAAATGGTTGAAAATGATTAAGGACATTAATTTCAATTTGAAACCATCTAACCTGTCCTTCAAGACAGATTTGAACAGATTGTATTCTGAGACCAAATACAGAAACTTGGTTGGTGATAAATTTGAAATGCCAACACTGTACAACAAAGATTTTGTTTGGGGAAGGTATTATGGATTGAAATTCGATTTAATGAAATCCTTGAGTCTTGATTATACCGCTACAAATCTTTCGAGATTGGATGAGCCGATTGGTCCTAAGAATGATGCTTCGAAAGAACAAGTGTGGGATAGCTTTAAGGATTTAGGGAGAACCATAAATTATACTCAAACAGCCAATGTAAACTTTGATGTTCCTATTGATAAAATTCCATTGTTTGACTGGACTAAATTAAGAGCCAGATATGGAACCAATTATGAATGGATCACAGGTCCTTTGATGTCTGTTGACTCGCTTGATAAGGGGAATATAATTATGAACCAAGCCAATCTTCAATTGAATGGAGAATTGAACTTCAGCAAGCTTTATGGTAAATCTAAGTTCCTTAAACAGATTGACAGGCCGAGCCGTGGAGGATCAAAGAAGAACAAGCCAAAACCAAAAGGCAAGGACGATCCGAAAGATGGCAAGGAAGAAGCTGATGGTAAAAAGAAAAAATCTGGTAATGGAGAAGTCAGTCCAATCGTAAGAGCTGTGGTTAGTCCGATCTTAATGATTAAGAGGGTTTCGCTTACTTACAATGATAGGAGGGCTTCTGAAGTTCCCGGGTTCAATCCTAAGTCAGGAATTTTAGGTCAGGATTGGGATGGAAACGGATCAGGCGCAGCTGCACCTGGTATAGATTTCCTTTTTGGAAAACAACCAGACAAACAATGGTTGGATGATGCTTCTAATAAAAACTGGATTACTAGCAATGCATTGCTCAATCGTCAATTCAGACAAACAAATGATAAGACCATTCAAGGAAAGGCAAGCCTCGAACCTTGGAATGGTTTTAAAATAGATTTGACCTTGAATAAGAATGAGCGTGAAACTTATACAGAACTTTACAAAGTGAACAAATTAGGTGAGTTCCAACACATGGCACCAAACTCTTTTGGAAGTTATTCGGTTTCTTATATTCCGTTTAAGACCAGTTGGGATCAAATAGATGACAGCACAATGTTGTCACAAGCATTTGAACAATTTGAAGCCAATCGTACAATTGTTTCGGAGCGACTAGGTGAGAAGAATCTAGCAGCGACAGGTTCCTATTTCAATCCAGCGGATTCATCCTTTGTTGATGAGTTTTCGCGTGGTTACGGGCCATACGCTCAAGATGTATTGATTCCAGCATTCCTTGCAGCATATAAAGGTGTTGATGCTAGAAATATTGAATTGGGCGACAAAGCATTGAGACAGTTCCCATTGCCAAATTGGTCGGTTAGTTGGAACGGCTTAAGTCGTTTGTCTTGGTTTAAAAATGTCATTAGCAATATGAACTTGACACATCGTTACAGTTCAACTTATACAGTGAACAGCTTTAGAACAGAGCCTAATTACCAAACCAGGGTTTATGATACCGACCCTTTCAATTATTCTCCTTATGCCATTGATTCTTTATCTGGTAATTTCTTTACAAGGTATAGAATTCCTGATATTCAAATAACAGAACAGTTCTCTCCATTGATTGGTTTGGACATGACTTTCACCAATAGTTTTAATACAAGAGTGGAATATGGAAGACGTCGTTCAATCGGTTTGAGTTTAATTGATTATCAAATCAACGAGCAAAAGGGAAGTGAATTCTTGATTGGTGCTGGATATCAGATTGCAGGATTGAAATTGCCATTCAAAAATAAAGAAGGAGAACAGGTGGTTCTTGAAAATGACTTGACCTTCCAGTTCGACTTTTCGATAACTGATAACATTACTTCAATTTATGCCCTTGATCAAGGAATTACACAGCCGACGAATGGAAATATAACCTATCGTTTGTCACCAACCCTTGATTATGTTGTGAATGATCAAATCCGATTGACCTTGTATTATGAATGGTCCAAATCTGTTCCATATACGACTCAATCTTATCCAAGAACAGATACTAGAGGAGGAATTAAAGTAAACTTCTCCTTGGCACAATAGATTTTGGGAACAATACTCAAAATTTGATTTTCGGGCTTATCGAAAATTAATACATAAAAAACCACTGCTTGATCCTAGATCAAACAGTGGTTTTTTTTATTCCCAAAAATCATTCAAGTTTTCAAAGATTGAAAGACTGTAAAAATTGGTCTTGAATGTTTTGCGTCCTTACGACTTTGAACATTGCAAAGTAAAATCATACATTTCTCACTTGTTTATCCTTTAAATTGATGCTCAAGACCAAAAATAAATCGTTTAATAAGACTATAAATCCATATGTGAAAAGTTAAGTTAAATGACTGATTGTTAGTTTGTTGTAATTGGTTTTAATGCTTGTTTTTTCTTTGGAAAGACAATAAAAAACTCTTTTTGTGTAGTTTCTAGGCCGGCTTTGATCGCCTAACTTTGGTTCATCGAATTGATCAATTCTATAAACCATTTTAATTAACAATACCTGCAAGAGAGACAGGTGAATATTTTAAACCAATAAAATAATACAATCATGAAAAATTTTTTAATTTTTAGTTTATTAATCGGAATGTTATTATCAAGTTGTGGCAAAGAAGCTGCTTTAAGTCCAGTTGCTGTTGTAAGCACAGACAATCATTTTATGGAACTTGTTAACCAAAATGTTTATCCAGTCAACAAGTTGTCTGAGGCAAGTGTGCAACACTTTAATGAGAATCTTGTTTTGGATGAAAATAGTAGAATAATTAGCGGTAGTTATGAAAAAGTTCAAAATGAACTGAATCAAAATGAATTGCAAGATCTTTTCAATCTATTACTTGGAGGCAATGTGGTTGTTGCCGATAGTGATGGTAACATAAGTAATAATGAAATGGTTGCTGGAAAGTGTTTGGCTATTTTCCAACCTAATGCAAAGAGGCTTTTACCAAATTATCCTTGTGTTCCGAACCAAAATTCTTACTGCATTACATATGACTGCGGCAGTTTAAATCCAGAAGAAGGTTGATTAACCTTCAACTCTAAAAAATTTGAATCTTTATATCTTGAAGATATTCACGATCAAGTTTTTTCTAAAGCGTTTTACAATCAATATTTGGAAAAACACATAATTAAAACCATCCGATTTACATCGGATGGTTTTTTTTATTTAGCAGTTCTCGCTAAAAACTCTTTAGGAGCTTTTTTAATGTATAAGCTTTCATTAAAAGAAATGGATAAGCAGTAAAATTCAATTTCTTATACAATTTGTACTATCAAATGTCTGACTGGATATGAAAGAAAAATCATTCAAGCCCAAGGCAAAAAACGCAGGCATAGCCATATGCTAAGGCGAGGCTTTTTAACGACTGGATTGGATGATTTTTTCATTTATGTCGGACATTTGGTGGTTTAATACGAATTGAATTATAAAATGTCGTACTGGATATGATGATAAAATTGATCAAGGCCGAGGCGAAAAACGTAGTTCTAGCCATAGCTAAAGCGAGGCTTTTCAACGAAGGCATTGATTAATTTTAATCATTTATGTGCGACATTTTATGGTTTAAATCGTATTATATAGGCTTTTAAGCCAAACTCTGTGACAACACGATTTATCGCGTCTCCCTCCTGTTTCATTTCAATTCTCCCCTTTCAAAAGAGCCGCTCCCCTCTCCTGCCAATCCTCAATTTTTTCTCCTGACCAATCAACAAAAATACTGTAATCATAATTTATTTTTTCACCCTCCTTCTCAAATGGTCCTATGATTCCAATATAATCGTAACCCTCTTCATCATTGTACAAAAACTTATAGACGTAATAAGTTCCCATTTCATCTTCTACCTTCCCCAAATAAACATAATCATCCGCTGGATAGTCCTCATCAACATAAAGACTAAAAGCGTACTTCGCAAAACTGTCTTGCTTTCTGTATTCTACTGGAATCTTTTTACTTTGACCTGTTTCCGCTAAAGCCTCCATTACATCAATTCTATGGTACTTCTTTTCGAGTAAGGAAAGCATTTGTTTATTGCTATATTTCCAACCTTGCTTGATTCTTGCAATCATCGCCAATTCTTTTAAATAATCAGTAGATTTCTTGTAAGACAAGACATCCTCGCTTAAGTTTTTGCCTATTTCCGTTTCCTCCGCATTGGCCACTATTGATAAATAATCGCCAATATTACCAACAGAAATGTATTCCTCTTCAGAGCCATTCATTTTAGATTTATAGTCTTTGAATTCTTGTGGAGCAGATTTGATCAATTTAGAAACTTGCCCATTTATCAAGGCTGTAACTTTCGGATTTTTATCATCTTGAAAATATGAACACATCCTGATTATATATGACTTCCTTTTTTCATCATCTAAGAATTTTATTAATTCATCAAAGTGTTGTTCAAACAATTGAATGGAATCTGAAAACAGGTACAAATCGGTATATACATGTTCTATTGGCGGATCATTGAAAAGTAGATTTGTATAAACTTCCATGCTCTTTTCTGTTTCCATAAAAGCAATAGACTCTAGTATTGAATTGGGCAATAAGGGATAATCTTTGTTTTGCTTATAAATTTCAACTAAATCATCAATCTTAGAATCGTCAACCAAAAGACTCAAATCATTGTAAATTAAATTTTTCAACTCAAGCGTTCCCGTATCCAGTAAATAGTCATATTTCAATGCTGCCATCAAAGCAGAAACATCTAATGAATCAAAAACATAGTAAGAAAAAGCTCCAACGGCTTCTTCGAAAACATCAATTTCATCACTTTTCAAATTGCTCAATATCAAATCGGTTTTGGACGGTGTAAAATCATAAGCATCCTCGGGACTGACCAATTCAAAGGAATCAAAAAATTGATCGACTAGCTCTCCGTTGATCAATGTTTCGGTCTCAAAAACAAGCATTTGGTATAAGTTTTTACCACTTAAAACAAATTTCATCCTTCTTGTTAAGTCCGTATATTTATCCTTGGCAAAAACATCATAAGTTTGAACCCCATTCGCCAAATTTTTCAACTCAGTATTCAACAAAGTGTCACTGCATTCCTTTACATAATCATTGAAATATTGAACCAAAAAAGAATCTACTTTTTCAGCCTTGAAATAGGCACTAAAGTCTGATTCAAACAAAATATAAACACCTCCTGTAAAAGCATTTTTCCCATACCATCCATTGACGAAATTCATGTAAGAATCAGCAGTGTAAAAGGATTCCAACTCCGCTTCCTTAACTGGACGATTGATAGAGGGCAAAGATGCACGAAAGCTTTTGTCAGCTGATTCTATTAATTCAAAACGATCCTTGCCGCTTGCTTCAAATTTAAAATTATCGAGAAACCCCTGATCATTTATAAAGGATTGTCCTTTCACCAAATTGTTTTGCATGTAAATGTGGAGTCTATTTCCTCTGGCAACCAAATTGACTTTTGCAAAGGAATTTTTAATCATTAATTCTGCGGAGCGCCCCTCATAGCCATCAATAATTATGGTGTCCAATTTCAATATTTCACCAATGCTTTCCCAATTCTCGAGAGCGCCCTCATAGGCTGCATCAACATCCATTAAATATTGGCCCATTGGAAAATCATTGTATTGCACGAAAAAACTATTCATCGAAACTGGATCGAGCAATTGATATTGATAAGCCAAAATTTCATCTCCTTCAATGGGCTTAAATTCGGGTTTGCCCGGAGTCTTGAAAGAACAACCGCATTTTTCATCAAAAGTCGTAATCCATTCCCCATCTGCATTTGTAGATTCAGCAGTGGCTTCTTCCTTCCCAAAATACTTGAAGGAATTCAAAAATCTTTGAGCGGAAGGACTTTTAATTTGATCCATTTGACCAGCAATGGTTACCCCAAGTAATTTATTTCCTCGAACAAAATAACGCATAAGCTGAAGATCTGTCTCCTCCTTTTCAACGACCATCTCTATACCCGAACCATCTTCAATTTCTACTCTTCTACTTTCCAAAATCTTATCGCCGTCATTTGTAAATTCTTGCTTAAGCATATCAGAAATAATGAGTTCTTCATATTCAGGACTGCTATTCTCAACTGGAAGAGGTATGACCACAAACACATAAAAAAGACCACTTGTAAGATCCGGATACATTACTGAGGAAATCCCTTCCATTGCATTGAAATCTGCCATTTTACCAGGTGTTTCTAACTCAATACCCCATTCCTCATTTCTGTAAGTTTCCCATTTCATTTTATCAACATCAACTTTATAATTGCTTGCCACTCCTGTAAATTTGGCTTGAACTAGACTGACCGTATAACCCTTGTCCCGCAACAATTCCACCATCCCCTCTTTACCTGGAAGGTGTGCTGCACCAACAGCTGCAAACAAAGATTCTTTTTTGCTGATTTCTATGATGCTGTTAACCATTACATGATTTCTTTTTATCAGAATTGGATCATTCATAATTTCACTACCCATCAAATTTTCAAGTGCTTTTAGATTTCCAGATTCATATAAAGTAATCATCTCTTCGATCGTCTGCTTTTCATTCTCTGAATTTTCTTCATCTATAATTTTTAAAAGTGTTTCCCGCTGGTCTTCTAAACTTATCGCTGAAAAAATCTCCATTTGATCTTCCAATTCTTCCAATCCATAAATATTTTTGCCCAATGTTTTGGCAATTCCCAATAAATGCCCATCGACAAAAGTGCCCATTTGGCGCTCCCCTTCTTCTTCCTTTTGGCCTATCATCAAATCAAGAAAAAATGGATTTTTTAAATTCAAACGATCCAGGGGGATTCCCAATTCCTGTTCTACTTTTTCAGCCAGCTTTTCATATTCCTCCTCGCTTAATATATTTTGAATGGAATTGCTTGTATCCTCATCAAACATCATCTCAAAGAAATCTCCAATGATTTCTTCAAAATGGACCTCATTGGCAAATGCATCCGTTGATTCGATTGCCAGCATAACTGAATCGCTGAAATTGAATGCACGTTCATCCTTGACATGCATCGTACCGAAAAGATAGGAAGCCTCCGAAAGCTCATTCCCTTCAACCTTCCACAATAGGTCATAGGATTGTTCAGCTTTCTGTGCAAACAAAAAAGACGCGGAGCTCAACATAAAGAGCAATAACAGTAACAATCGATTCATCTTTGTAATTTATGATTAAATATTCTAGAGTAACAAGCAAATAAATAAAGGAAAGATACGAGATAAGAACCAATGCAACAAATTGAATTTCAAATAGGATTTAATGATCTATTGCCAAATATTGATGGCTGAAATTTGCCGCTACTATTGTTTGAAATTGGGCGCCTCTATTAACAGGCATGGCCGAGTAGATAATTCGATAGGGCAGTAAAGTTAAGGCAGTAAAGTTAAGAATGTATCTTGTGTGTCACATCGGTCTTGACCTGTCCAAACTGGAATACCACGTGAACTTTTATGAAACGAAGTAAAAATGCTTAATTTAAGGGGCATAATTAATTAAACAATGCCCTTTTGATTTGAGAAAATATCGAGTACTCGAAAAAAACTTTAAGACCCAATGAAAATCCTATTGAACAATCACCTTCC
>CALBCY010000179.1 GCA_937927195.1 uncultured Chitinophagales bacterium | reverse complement strand
AATGAAGGCACAACTATCAATAGTGGCGAGGTTTGTTTGAATGCCTCTGAATTTACGACTTTGGTTTCAGCTGATCCACCTGTTGATTTTTCTGATCAGGGTGAAATATGTTGGAATTATGAAAACTTATATCCGATGAACTCCAATCAAATTCGACTGGTTTTTGAAATGCCCGATTTTAATTTCATTGGTGAACCGATCGAGTTTTCGGCAAGTGTTCAAACCAATGATGGACAAGGGATGGCAGCCACAGAATTAAGCTCTCAATTGGTTTGTGCTTATGATCCAAATGACAAACAGGTTTTGCCTGCGGGCGAGCAGGATGAAAGCTACACTTTGTTTGGAGATACTTTGACTTATACCATCCGTTTTCAAAACACTGGAAATGATACCGCTTTTAATGTGATCATAAAAGACAATTTAAGCCAGCATTTGAATTTAAATACTTTTGAAATCATTGCCAACTCTCATCCAATGACTACTGAATTGGACATTGAAACAGGGATTGTGGAATTTGCTTTCAATGATATTTTCTTGCCGGATAGCTTCGTCAATGAACCAGCCTCTCATGGTTTTTTAAAGTATAAAATTTTACACAATGAAAACCTCGAAGAAAATACCGACATCAGAAATGAGGCCTTTATCTTTTTTGACTTCAATCCTGCTATTGTTACTAATACGGTAAATAACCGAATGGTTTCAACAATTCCATTGGCTCCAACTTACCTGTTGAATATTGAAGAACAAAAAATCAACCTCTATCCCAATCCTAGTGATGGTAATTTCATTCTAAAATCAGAATTCAATAAAATTGATGCTGTTAAAATATACAATAGTCATGGTTCGATCGTTTATCAAGACAAAGGTTTGAACAACTGGACAAATATAAAGCTAAACAACTTTTCGAAAGGGATTCACATTGTTCATTTGATGGTTGATGGGCAGGTTTATGTGCGGAAGGTTGTGGTGCAGTGGTAAGGCTGTTGGCTGTTTGCCTTTGGCCTTTGGCTATTTGCATTTGGAATTCGAAACAGGTATTTATTTTTTAGAAATTTGGGAGGATGAAAAAAAACATGTTTTGAAGTTTATCAAGCAATAGTAAAACAAAAAATCACAAGCTTTCATTGGTTTTATACATTTCAAGAATCGCTTTCACCGTCAGATCCTGAGGATTTAAATCATAAATTTTATCGAACAATAAAATCGCCTCTTGCTCTTTGCCAAGGTCTAACAATTGAATCGCCTTTTCAAACAACTCATCATGTTTTATAACCTTGTCCAATTGCTCTTTATTCAAATAGTCGAGGCCTTGGTATAATTTTATCTTGTAAGATTTCCCCTTGACTTTCGAAGCTCCAAGACATCTAATCTCAAAGTCGGATTTATTCTGAAGCTTTTGAAAAAACTCTTCACTGAACAACAATTGAGCCTTGTACCTTTTGGTTTGAGTTTCTATGCGAGCCGCAAGATTTACAGCATCAGATAGGATGGCGGCATCCAATCTATGTTCATCTCCCATGATCCCCATAATGATGCTGCCGTAGTGAATTCCAATTCCAATTTCGAGGGGATGTTTGCTGATTTTTTCAATCATTTTTCCTTGTTCCTTTTGATAGGCAATCATTTCCAATGCGGCATTTATGGCGTCATTGGGATGATCAGGAAAAATGGCCATTATGCCATCACCCAAATACTGATTAATAAATCCATTGTGTTTCGTAATTATTGGTCCTATTCCTTTATTGAAATCTGAAACAAATTTGAAAGTTTCCTTGGGGCTGAGCCCTTCTGAAATGCTGGTGAAATTTCTCAAATCAGAAAACAGAATCGAAACATCTTGCTCTATGCTGTCACCGAGTGCAGCTTGTAAAATATTTTTCTTCCCTAGAAAGTTAAGAAAGGCATTTGGAACAAACTTATCTGAAGCTGCATTTATTCGAAAAAGTTGTTCTGTGTTTTGCTTTTCTACTTGTATTTTTTCAGTAAGGGCCAATTGTTTTTCATCATTAATCAAAATAAATCGATAAGCCATAGCCATTCCCATAATTGTAAGCATTGCCATTCCAACAATACCATCAAAAGCCATTGGATTGGTATTTTGAGTGAAATTAATCAGGATTACAGCGATTACAAACATAAAAACCACAAATAGCACACCAAGGCTAAGAAACCGCACCAGTTGATTGCCCTTGACAATTAGATATAGGATAATAACAGATAAAGTAGAGAAGAAAAAAAACATAAATACTTGCCTAATTTTAAACCAAGGATCAAAACTCCAACCTGTCATTCTTAAAGTGATTCCTACTAAACAGACAATGATAAAATAAAACAACAAATAACCGATGAATTTATGGATTTTGGGATAACTACCCCCTGTATTGATATACGCCCTCCAAAATTGAATCATCGATAACAAAAGGAAAACAGTAAGAATGGTGTAAGACAAAACAAACATTCTTGGATGGTCAAAAAACACATATTGGAACAACTCATTGGGAAACTCGATATAAATTTTATGCAAAAATTGGCTAACTAAATAGAAGCTAAACCAAACATAAACTCGGTCATGAAATTTCAGAAACAAAAAAAGCGTTAAAAAAAACATTACAGAATCAGCACCTAAAATCATCAAATTCGTAATCAATGAAAAGGTCAATGGTTTGTTTGCAAAAGTAATCGCATCATCGATAAATTTCATTTTAATGCTCATGTCGCAGGCTTCAACAACTATCAAACGAATCCAAATTAAAGAGGATGTTGAACTTATCTTTTTTAAGCCTAAAATAGAAGGGTCTAAAATATGTGGAACATCTCTCTCAGTAGCGATGATGTTGTTTCCTGTTGTCCCAATCTTAATCGTTTCACCATTTTCGAATTGATAGGCTTCAAGCTCATAAAAGGTGATCTCCCAAGGCCAACAGTTACCAGTTCGGTATAAATGCAAGGACTTGTTTTGCAAGCTTCCATGATTGACTACTTCTATATTAAACCAGTAATATTTGTTGGCTTTGATAGAAAATAAGCTATCGGGATTCAGTTTAATAAAGGTAGCATCTGCAATATCATTGGCAGCCAATTTTTCAGCGGATAAACTGATACTTTCTTCTTCGACAATCCATGCAAGATCTGGGAGATATGCATCGTTTGAAACAACTGAATCTACTTGGACAGAGGGAAACAAATTAAGGTCGACCTGATTCTTTGCTGAGGAAGGGACCGACAGTAAAATTAACAGCAATAATATTTCTGCAAGAAAAAAATCAGACAATTTCAAAGGCATTTTTCTAGCTTATTTGGACAAATCTTCTTGATTGTTTTTTTTCCATTCTTGTAATATCGGATAAGCTGCATCATAACCCGATTCTATTATTTTATCAAAATTTGCCCATTTCATAAAACCAAATTTAGAAACATCTGGTTTTATGTAAATGTCAAATTTTTTCTCATTTCTTTTCCTTCTATCGTTACTGGCCAATATCATTGTACCCATCATAATCTGATTGATATTGGGGACTTTGTACTTTCTTTTTCCTGTGATTTTTTGCTTCATCAAAGTTCTGTTGCCAGGCACCTTTTCATAGCCTAATTCTCGATGCTTTGTAATACTTAAATCTACCCCTATAACAGGTCCTTGTGCCAAGCTGTCCATGTTATCATAGGGCAGGTTGTCAATAATTCCTCCATCAAACAATAAATCATTGTCTTTTACAACGGGGGGCAAAATAGTTGGAAGCGAAATAGAAGCCCTCAAAGCCAAACCCAGTGCTCCTTTGTCAAGAATTTCGATTTGTGATTTGGTGAAATTTGCTGCAACAGCATAAAAGGGAATTGCAAGATCCTCAATTTGAAATTCACCAAAATACTTTTGGATGGTTTTATCCAATTTATTCCCTTTTAAAAAAGAGACCATTGGAAATTGAAAATCATTCAATGGATTGTCTTTAACCATTGCCTGATGAACTGAATCTACTATTTTATCATAGTCCCATCCCAAGGCTATTCCCGATCCCATTAAAGCACCTGCACTTGTACCTCCAACAAAATCTACTGGAATACCCAATTCCAACATTGCTTTGTAAACACCAAGATGAGCGAAGCCTTTTGCTCCCCCACCCCCTAAAACCAATTTGATAGATTTGCCTTGAACATACCTGATAACACGATCAATGTCCTTTTCATTAGAAACATGAAAAATATTTTTCACCTTCCTGTTTTGTAGTAATTTAGCTGTCCCTTTAACAGGCTGTTTTTCATCCTGGCATAGTAGAATGTTCTTTTCAATTTTAGAGGCAATGTTTTTATCTGTTAAAAGCTCTTCTATTTTGGTCAAGGAGGGACTTAATCGCCCAGTTCCTATAAACATTATTCGATCTGCTTGACGAAGACAGAGTTCACTCCACTCTAAATCACCATCATTACAAATGAAAAGAAGATAAGAGTATTTCACCTCTAAATCTCTAACCCAATTTTTAAAAGATATTCCTTTGCTTGAATAACCCTCTTGTTCATTTATGACATTGGCCGCTTTTGCCGATTGTTTTGAAACAACAAAAAACGAAGAATTTCCTTCTAGTTTTTCTTGTAAGGAATTGAGAAATTGAGAAGATCTATTTTCGGTTTCCAATGGGATGAAACATATATTCTGGAAGCTATTTTCATTTTTCGACAAATTGGCCTTTCTAAGCCTGTTAATCAATGTTGATCCCAGGTGCTTCAAAATGGAAGGATTCGTTTCTAGCAACTCTTCGAAATCAGCTCCTTCTATTCTTAACAGAGAAGAATCTTTAGTTGTAATGAGTGTCGTTGTCCTAGGCTCACCAGTTATCAATGCCATTTCACCAAAAAACTCACCATTACCTATTTCATTTAGAACAATTTCTTCTCCAAATTCATTTTCTATCTCAACTGAGATTCTTCCAAACAACAAGAAGTAAACCTCTTTTGTCTGATCCCCTTGTTTGATAATGGTGGTTCCTGAATTCGCATGAACCACTTTGCCGACTTTCATTAGTGCATCAATGGCATCCTTTGAAAATTGACCATAATTTCGCCTAAGGCTGTTTATCAATTCCTGTTGCTTAAAATCTACCATTCCGATTGAAATTTGTGTTCCGATAAATAAAAGTATTCAAATAATATATGTATTAAAATATATACTACAAATTTCTCACCAAAATTAACATTGCATACATAAGCGCAAGAAAATCAATTAATTACAATTTGAATATTGAAAATAGATAGCCTATAAAGTAAATTTTGGAAAAATTGAATAAAGAATGGGGTTCTTTTCAATGTATCAATAGTAAATGTATGCCTATGTGATCCTTGACCTTTGTTTGCATGTTATAAAATTCATTTGTATTGATAAAAAATACGAGACTCTTACTTTATTCTGTATTAAATTGTTATCTTAATAACAGGAATAACAAAACGATGAATAGCCCATCTTCTGCTTGTGGTGAATCAATCCTGCAGAGAACAAATCAGCTATTTTTGAATATTGAAATTTTTAATTGCAGTTCAATGCAAAATTTAAAGGCCTATAGCCTTCGCAAAAACTCAATTTAAGATTAATGTAAAATATAATCTGAGCTTCAATATTCAATAACTATTCCGAAATCTTATTTTTTAACGATGAATTTGATCTGATATCGAGGTGGATAAGCTTTCCTCTATTCAATGCATTTACATCAAATGGCATCAAAATTTGCATTGCATGAAACTCAAACTAATCTTTATTCAAAGCATAGGTATTTTCTTTCTATTTCTATTTATGAGTTCTCCTTGTTTTGGGCAACATGGATTTTCTCTTTCCACTTCTTTAGAAGTCCCTATAGATTTCAGGAAAGACCTCCACAACAAAACCATCGGTTTCAATGGAGAATATCGAAAACAAACAAGGTGGGGAACGACAGAATTTGGCATTGGTTATTTGTCTTTTAATTCGAAAGTGGATACCCTTTTTTATCAAATATATCCTTGGGAAGTTGGAAAAGACACTTTTAGTGATTATAAAATTTTTCAAATTTATTGGGGCAACTCATATGTTTTTGACCTGAATAAAGATTTTCTTCAGTTTTTGATAGGAGTCAATTTCGGTTATTATTATGTAAAGTATGAATATACAGATTATTACTATGGAGAGAGTATTACAGAAGGACGTGTCACAGTTGTTCCGAAATGTTCGCTTGTCTTTAATTTAGGCAATGATATGGGTGTATTTATTGAGTCCAAATTCAATGCTTATTTCAGTCTAGTTTCAGAGCCTTTTGATGGTTACTATTTCGAAGACAATGTTGGAATATTAGATTATCACCTGTCCGCAGGCTTAGGATTTTTCAAATACTTTTAAATCACAAAACTATGAAAAAATACTTTTTACTATTACTTATTTTCACCTTCATTGGCTGTACCGATGAGGATCCATTTACTGGTGAAGAAAATCTCAATACAATTCCCGAAATTGGGAATGCCGTGTTTATCCAAGACAACGAAATCTACTATATTGAGGATCTTCGAAATGATGTCATTTCCAAAGTAGAGGCCCCCGCTGGAGAAAAGACAGATGTGCGCGTGAATCATGCAGGAACTAAAATTGCTTATTTAAACACTGATGGTACGCCCATTGTTATTGACAGAAGCGGTAATATTATGGAGACTTTAAGCAATTTCACAAATGTAAAAGATTACAATTGGAGTGCTGATGATCAAACGATTTATATGCTAATTGGGAATGAATTGAAATTTCATGGAAATGCAATGGATGTCCCTTCCATAAGCTTAAGCCCACCAGGTGTGCCTAGCAACTCGATGCCACGAATATTTTCCCTTTCGATTTCTTCAGAGAATGAATTAATGTATGTCATCAACAAGTTTGATTTCACCTTTGGTTATGGCGAAGTCCTGATAATAAAAGACAAGGATGGGATTAAAGTCAACGAAGCATTCATCAATAATTTTGGTACCGTTTCATACTGCCGTTATTCCACAAATGATGATATTTCGATTGCCATCTCAGAATACGGCAATAACCCGGATTCTGACATTGACAAAGTTCTTGTACATGAAGCAGGTACATTTAGTTTGTCGACTGAATTGGAATTCAATGGAAACTTAATTGGCCCAATCTATCGTTCAGATATTTCTTATATGTTACATGGTGGAGAAAAAATAAGATTGAGAAGTTTTATTGATACCGATATGTTTGATTATGAAAATGATACTTTTAGTCCAACATCAATGGATTGGAAATAGAAAGTAAGTCTAGATTAACAATGCATCTGTATGGCAAAAACAACAATCATACAGATGCATTGTTATCCAAAATCTATTCTTCTTTGATCAATTCACTGTTCGCCGCCTTGCTGATAATTTGCCATTTTTTTTCCTCCACTTCTTTCATAATGAAGACATCAATGAATCGCTTATTGATTTTAGGAAACAAAATTTCAGCTTTTACCAAAGCCAAGTTTCCTTCAATGTCAATGGATAATATTTTACTGTAACGCCCACCAAACTTTCCCGGTTCATTTTTTTTAAAAAGGTCAATGTATTCTGAAGCTTTAAGCTTCCACAACTCTCCTTCGCGATTCTCTAAGTACAATTCAGCCTCTGGATGAAATGCAGCTTGTATTTGGTCAGTATGGTTATAGGCAGTCCCATTGAAATAATTCTGGATGGAATGCCTTATTAGATCTTCAGGACCTTGAGAAAAAAGATTGAGACTCAAAAATAAACTGATTGATAAAATGATTGATAAACTGATACTTTTCATTTGAATGATTTTTTATATAAAATAATCTAAAGGTCTAAACATCCGAATTTCCGAATGTCTGAATCTACTCTGCTACTATCCTAATTATCTTGCCATTGTCTTCATCAGTTAACAAGTACAATTGTCCTTCAGGGCTCTGAACCACCTTTCTTGATCGAACACGATCATTGAGAAATAATTCTTCGGCACTTAGAACTTCTTTGCCCTCCAAAACCAATCGCCATAAACTGCCTCTAGACAATCCAGGAACTATTAAATTGCCTTGCCAAGAAGGGAATTCTGTGCCCGTATAAAATGTCAATCCTGTAGGCGCAACGGTTTGCAACCAATAATGAATTGGCTCAACATATTTGGGATTACTTAAGGAATCAGGATTGTATCCGGGCGAACGCCAAGTACCGCTTGTCCGATTCGGCCAACCGTAGTTTGCTCCTGCTTCTAATAAGTTTATTTCATCGCCCTGATTGGTTCCATGCTCGCTGAACCATATTTCATTGCTTCCTGGTCTGCTAGTAATTCCTTGCGCAGCCCTTATTCCAAAAGCAAAAATTCCAGGAATGGCATTTTCTCCAAAGTCGGGATTATCAGCGGGAATGCTTCCATCTAAATCCAATCGATAAACAGCTCCTCTCGCATCTTTTAAGTCCTGTGCAATGGGAAGCCCTTGCTTTAAGTCTTCAAAGAAAAGACGCTCCCCTACAGTAATAAACAAGTAACCATTTTGTATACACATTCCTCCTCCAAAATGCCAATGGCCAGGAACATACGGGCCTGGATTTAGAATGGTTTCTATGTTAGTCAAGGCATTATTTTCAACTTTGGCCTTGATTACCTTAAGCGCAAAAGTTTTGTCTTTTTGTGAAACATAAGAAACAAATATTTCAGCATTCTTGTCAAAATCTGGAGCAAGCACAATCTCTAAAATACCAGCATTGCCTCGTATTTTTTTTCCATCAACTGAATTCGGATAGGTCCTTGGTGGATAATCATCAACGGTGACCAATACTGGCTTAAAAAGGTCATTGGGAAATCCCTCTATCAGCAATCGCTCTTTGCTTTCCAAATCTATCCAAAGAAGATCACCATCTTTCTCTGTTAACAATACTTCCTTTTCATTTATAAAAGCCATGCTCCAAGGATGAGCCAATCCTTCAAAAACAACTTCTTTAACAGGTTTAGGATAAATATTATCTGCTTGTGCATTTGACTTAGCATTTGATCCAATGGCAAAGAAAAAAACAAAGGCAAATTTCACCAATAAAATAAACTTGAACTTCATATTACAAATATGCATTCCAAATGGACAATTAGTGATAAAATGACGATTTAGCTTGTCCAGTTTTATAATATTGGACATAATACAGCCAATTATCGGCGAAATTGTGCAGTTTAATTATCGACTTTTTTCACTTTTTTTCCTTGAAATTGACCAGGCGTTTGGTTCATAACAGATTTGAAAGCGGAATAAAAGGCCGATCGCGATGAAAATCCGACCTCGGCTCCAATTCCCTCGATGGTGAGCAAACTGTTTTCTTTCAACAAAATACAGGCTTCTTTTACTCTGTATTCATTGATGTATTGATTGAATGAAATTTCCAATCTGTCGTTGATTACCTGTGAAAGTTCATGTGGACTTGATCCAATAGAATTGGCAACCTGAGCAAGCTTGATTTTCTTATCCAAATACAGCTTTTCAGATCGCATTATGCTGGATAATTTGTCAAGCATTTCTTCGGATTTTGAGTCTTCAATCTTCTGATTTTTATATTTTATTGATTTGCCCTTTTGAAACACAACAAGCCGATTGCTTTTAGTAAATAAGAAACCGATAATGACATACAATACAAATGAAAACAGCAAAGGAGCAGCCAAGTAGGGAAAGCCAACCAATGCCAAGGAATATGCCAAACACAATAATGCAGTACAAGAATAAATCAAAAGGATCCAATAATCCGCAATCTCCCCTTGCTTGCTTATTGTCTTTTTCAAAGTTGGAATGACCTGTTTCAATGTCAACAGCATATAGAAAATCCAAGTACCATAAATGAATAGAACAATTCTTGGATTCCAATGCTGAGGATATTGCTCGTATGGCCATACAAGCCCAATTACAAGAATAGAACAAAATGGCACCAGTAAAAAGAGCCAGTTTTTTCTATCCAATTTGGTTTTAGTATTGGTAAAATGGTCAATGTATACAGATAAAAAAGGACCAATCATAATGCAGGCAGAAAGGCCTATTTGCAGATAAATCCTATCAATCTCCGTGAAGCTATGGAACAAGGATTTACCTATTCTAATGCAAAGCATTAACATAAAAAAACCGAAAACAATGTTTGCGCTTCTTCTAGGTTTTATTAGCAACAGAAAATATACCGATAGTAATATTCCATTGAATACCCCAAGTCCCGCAAGAAAAAACAATATTTGATTCCACAATTCCATTCAAAGCATTTAAATACAAATCTAGTCTTTTAGTTTTCCTTTGTTAAATAATGAATGCCCTACAGGACTTTTGAAACTGTTAAATTTCTTCCTTTTTGTTTAAACACTTTGCTTTGAATAGTTACCCAAGAATTTACATTTTGATTTAATTTTATAATTAAAACATTGAATACCTTACTCTTAGATTTTAAAAGTCGATTTAGCGTCAAGGATTCTACTTGATTTCAGAACCCCAATTTTAATTTTACGTATTCTTGTACAGCTTAAAGTTTGGAAGTTATCTGTTTAAGAATGAGTTTATTTTATGATGGAACAGGAAAACTGTGGAATTTATCATTTTTATTAACATGAACAATTACGTACTTTTAGCTCTAATTCATTCAATTCCTCAATAAGAAATGGCTGGAACATTAACAGCAATGCTGGATTATTTCACCCCCGAAAATGACAATCTAGATAGTCTTGCTTTATGGCAACTCAGAGCTTTTGTAGGTATTACAGGTACCTCGGCCATTTTATTATTGGCAATGTGGCTTACAGTTCTTCTAGGATTTTCAGAAGATAAAACTCCATGCCATATTTTGGCAGGCATTCACCTTCTGGCTTTAATCCTAATAAAATATACAGGCAACAAGACAATTGTCGTTAATTTTATGTTGTTTTCTATTATTTCAATAGTTTGTATTCAAACTCCTTATACTGGTCAAATATATTCTTACCATCTCAGATGGTTGACCTTTCCCTTACTACTTTCCTCGCTTTTTTTAGAAATCAAATATTCGATTGGCTGGATGGTAATTATTTTGGGGGTAATCACTTATTTTTATCTAAACTCTGTTCCTTTAGATTGGGAAATTTCCAAAGCAAGTTCGTTGGATTATTTTTTGGATAATTTCTTTTTCATTCTGTCGCTTGGAACTCTTATTCTTCTATTTTATTATTCACAGAAGAGGATGAACAATGAATTGAATAAAAAGAACCAACTATTGCAACAACAACAACTTACCCTTGAGCAGAAAACAAATGAACTAAATATTCTTACCAAAAAACTTCGAAACTCTAATGAGCAACTAGAAACCTACGCACACATTACGGCCCACGATTTGAACCAACCCGTCAACACTATTTCCAGTTTTGCAAAACTGGTTCAGACTGATTTAGAGAGTGACAACATTAGTAAACACACCTTTACTTATCTTGATTTTATAACTAAGTCATCAAAAAGGTTATCCGACATGATTCGAAATCTTTTGGCTTTTGCCAAGGTTGATTTTGATCAAAACCAACAAAAAGAAGAGTTTCAATTATCAGAAAGTTTGAATAACATTATACTAGAGTTAGACAGTCAAATTAAAAAATCCAAAGTGGATGTAAGATTTGGTGAACTCCCTAAAATTGAAGGCAATAAAATACAAATCGAATGTCTATTCCAAAATCTTATTTCAAATGCCGTTAAATTTTCAAGACATAATGTCGACTCCTTAATCGAAATCAGTCATATAGATAAAAATAGCAAACACCAATTCAAGGTTTTTGACAATGGAATTGGTATTGAAGAGGAAAGCATTGATCAGGTTTTTGAAGCTTTCGAACAAGTAAATGGAAAAAAATATTCAGGTATTGGTGTTGGACTTTCTATTTGCCAAAAAATAGTGGAAAGTCATGGAGGCAAAATTTGGGTGGAATCTGAATTTGGTGAAAGTACAGAGTTTTATTTCACAATATCAAAGTAAAAAAACACAATATTTCGGTTTCTTTAACACTTCACAATTAACATTAATCAAACTCGTTTCATTAGTCAAATAGCTAATATGCAAGTCGACCGATTAATTTTTATAATTGCAATTTTCGTTTTACTATTCTGTCTTTTAGAGCCGATTATTCTTAAAGCACTAGGCATTGAGTTTGCTGACAATAATTTGGAATTTAATCTGGTAATTGTCAGAGCTATTGCCTTTCCCATCTCTGTGTTTATAGCTCTTCTACTCGGCACAATAAAATCTACACATACACAGAGTGAAAGAGGCTGGAATTTTTTTGCCATCTTTCTCATTAGCTCCTTTTCTTGTCTTGTTTCTCTTTTTCTCATTTTTTTTTCAATGTGCAATTGGTCAAACAATAAAATATTGTACACGCATAAAACAAACGACAAGATCAAAATATTTGAAAGAGCCTATGGTTGTGGAGCATACGATAGTAATCGTCCTAAATATCAAATTTTTTATGTTCGTCAATTGTCCAAACATTTTATATACACTTCAGAAATTGACATCAATAAAATAGACAGCAGTGAATGGAATAAACCTGATCTTGGATTTTAGCCATCATTCATTAACGATCTTTTAAGCAGTTTTTCATTTCAATTCGTATAACAAACTGAAATTCAATCTATACTAAATGTCAAAAAAATAGGCTTACAAGAAACAGTTCTTGTAAGCCTTTTGCTTGTATTCTAATTCTAAAAGTGCTGCTTAAGAAACAACC
>CALBCY010000178.1 GCA_937927195.1 uncultured Chitinophagales bacterium | reverse complement strand
ACCAGGTTTCAGCAAACTGAAATTCCTAAACCCCAATTTTATCCAAATCCCGTAAGTCAATTTTTAAATATTACAAACATTCGTTTTGGATCTAAAATTTCTGTGTTTGATGACAAAGGTGAAGTCCTTTTTACATCTACCCTTAATTCACACAAAGTAGATCTTGATTTCCTGCCAAGTGGAGTCTTTTTTGTAATTATTACTGAAATAAACAATTCCCGTTTTATTAAAAAAATAGTTAAACTTTAATTCTACCTACCTGGTCGTAGTGTTCCGAAAATTAAAAATTAAACTAGGTGAAGTCTCCTGACTTCTCCTAAATATTTTAGTGATTTTTGATCCCAGATACAAAGTATGAAAAGTAGTTTGTAAAACTTGCTTTTCACTTTGAAACAGCATTGCATTCCACAACAAAGGTCCTACAGACGAAGGTTCTCGCTCGGTTCCACAACATTCCGTTTCAAACTTACTACAGAAGTATTTAAAAACTACTTTTATAACTTCTTGCAAGGTTCAAAGCAATCAAAATATTAAAGTGAAGTTGTAAACTCACTTAGGTTGTTTTTGCTGGAATTTCTGGTTACTTAAAACTAAGTCCAATTTGAATGCTGAATACCGTCTCTTATTTTCCAATAACTTTACTAGATTAACCCATTTTAGGACAATAAACTTTATCCAATAATGATTCTTATGTTTAATAGAATTCTAAAAGCAGTGGTGTTGGAAAGAAAACAATAGGTATGTAAGCACTCAAATGCAATTCATAGCATGCAATAAAATCGCGGCCCTGATTGCAGTGGTA
Source organism: uncultured Chitinophagales bacterium (assembly GCA_937927195.1). Classification (GTDB taxonomy): domain Bacteria; phylum Bacteroidota; class Bacteroidia; order Chitinophagales; family UBA2359; genus JAHDGP01. The sequence continues at coordinate 13,923 of CALBCY010000178.1, read as the reverse complement.
TTCAGTGGCATGAAAGAGGGTGGAATAGGGAGCTATGCAGGCTGAGTGATCAGCGAAGACAAAAAGCGACCATATGTAACCTTCTTGAAGGCCGCTGAATAGGAACGGAAAGCAGGAAATGTCCGCCCCATTTAAATTACTGCTTATTTGCATCGAAACGTTGATCGGAAATTGACTTTTGGATTGAATGTTTTTATTAAAGTGAAGTTTAGAAACTTCACTAGGGTGAGCATTTTATGACAAAAAAAATGGGACATCGCAAAAGCAATGTCCCATCAGTATAGTGACTCTTAGATTAATCTGAGATTATCTCTTTGTAACTTTAATCTCTGTTCTTCTGTTTTTCTGACGTCCTTCTTTCGTGTCATTTTTAGCACGAGGTTTATCAGAACCGTAACCTTTACTTCCCATTCTATTAGCTTTGATGCCTTTAGTAGTTAAGTAAGTCAAAACAGCTTTTGCTCTTTGACCAGAAAGTGTTTGGTTTTTAGCAGCGTTTCCAGTGTTGTCAGTGTGCCCTTGAAGCTCAACATTAACAGAACCGTATTCTTTTAGAATTTTAGCAACACCATCCAATTGTGCTCTTGAAGTTTGCTTAAGGTTTGCTGATCCAATTTCAAATTCAACTTTATCAAGTACAAATGACTTGCTAATGTCGGCTTTAGGATTGGTCAAGAAATCTGCAAATGCAGCTTCTGTACTTCCTTTGGCAAATTTGAAGAAATCGGCCCCTTTGTTAACCATAGACTTGGCAGCTCCGGCAGCGGCACCTGCAGCACCTTTAACACCTTCACCAGCTTTGTTAACAACGTTTCCAGCAGCATCAGCAGCTTTACCAGCAACATTCTTCGTACCATCAACAAGTTTCCCAGCACCATCACTTACTGCACCTGCAGCACCTTTAGCACCATCAGTAACTGTTTGAGTTACTCCACCTACAGCATCTTTAGCTCCACTGCATCCTTTTCCTAAGAAAGTCCAGCCCAAGAAACCTAAAAGACCCAATAACAACAATGGAATAATTTTTTTCAAGATACTTCCACCAGCGTTAACAGCGGCTCCACCAGCATCGGCAACACCACCAACAACTTTTCCACCAGCATCAGCAACACCACCAACAACTTTTTTACCAGCGTCCATGGTACCACCTACAACTTTACTTCCAGCATCAGTAACACCACCAACAACTTTTTTACCAGCATCCATGGTTCCACCAACAACTTTTTTACCAGCGTCCATGGTTCCACCAACAACTTTGCTTCCAGCATCAGTAACTCCACCAGCGATGTTTTTAACACCACCAATAGCACCACCCACCAAGCCACCAAGACCTAATGATTCGAATAAACCTGCAGGAGCGTGTCCAACGATGTGATCTTTCTGGCTAGATAACAAGCTGGCGATTCCACCAGCATCTAAATTTTTCTCTTTTCCTACTTTTCCGATCATTCCCATTACCATTGGTAATAAAAGACTAACCAAAGAAGAAGAAGAACGGTTACCAAAGCCTATCGCTTTTCCAACCATATCCATCATTGAATTGGTTTTGTTTCCGAAAATAGCATTGGCTAGGTTTGAACCTGAATCCATCAAACCATTTGTTTTGTCTCCTCCAGCTAACAATCCGCCTAGATCATTAAAGATGCTGCCATCGTGGCCACCTTTACTAAGCAAATCGAAAATCTGAGATGCACCGGCTGAAGAACCAGTTTTAGACATTAATCCTCCTAAAATTGAAGGAATTACTTTTCCAATGGCAGAACTTGTAGCTGATTCGCTTTCCCCAAGTAATCCACCAATTTTACCAACAACTGAACTTGTTAGTTGACCTTTTACAAGGTCCATTAAATTTACTGACATAGCTAATTTATTTATTGATTTACGTATAATAGTTATTCTTTACTATCTATTAGATGTTAAATTTTTAAAACGTTACACAAAAGTAGAAATATTTACTGAAAGTGACGCCTATTAGTATTATTTGGTCTAAATAAAAAAATATATTACATGATGAATTTATTTAAGTTATCCTTCATTTTCTTACTATTTGTAAGCTGTACTGTTACCAATTCGGGCCTTTTTTCCCAAAGTAGCACTTCCGAATCTTTTAATTCCGAGGATTTGAGGTCGAAGACAAAAAGATTGAGTAATAAAATTGGTGCTTGCAATGTGTTGATGATTGGAACAATTGCCATGCACATTGATGAACGTTATCAAAACGAATTGCTAAATCCTATAGATTTTTCTGGCGAACGTGTGCGAGATTTGTACCAATTTGGTTCTGGAAGGTCAGCTACTGATCGAAGAGCTTATAATTCCTCTTTCAATGATTACAATGCCTTGTACAAGGAAATGCCGTATCAAATTAGGAGGTTTCGTGATTTGTGCAATTATGCAACACAGGAAGAATTAGTGGCTTTAACGGATCATAAAAGCCCTGCAGTGAGGTGTTACGCTTTCTGGGCCTTATTGGAAGAGCATTATCCCGGTTCGAAGGAAATTTTAATCAATCACTTAAATGACAATGAGATTGTCAAAACTTTCGACGATGAAGATGTTTACCAGCACAAAGTGGGAGATTATTTCCTAAAACTAATGACGAATGGTACGCCTGCTCATTTCACTAAAAAACTATCGGATGAAGAATATGAAGAAATAATGCAAAGTATAATTGCCGATGAAAGTAATGCACTTTCCTCAAAAGAAGAATATCTGATAAAATTACCAGCAACGGAGGATTCCAGAACAGCATTGAAAAAATTCATTCAATTGACCAACAGCGGAAAAGCATTGGTGAGATTGGCAGAATTTCAGGATGAAAGAGACCTGGCTTTGATAAAAAAATTCTTTAGAGAGAGTGAGGGGGATAATTATTATGCACTTCAGGCCGCTAGAAACTTCCCTGATCCATCATTTACTGAGAATTTGCTAGGGATTCATTCAAATGAATTAACCAAAAGGAACAATGTAAAGGAAATAGATTTACTCATTTTGTACCAAGCATTGGTACAGATAGACGATCCTGCCATCAAGGAGGCTTTGGAAAGTGGGCTCAAAGTCAAAAAAAGACCAATACGTGAAGCACATGCAAAATACATTTGGCTGGCTTTGCAGAAATTCCCTGAATCAAGTTTCATCGACATTAAATCTAAAATCAATATAGATGCAAAAAGGAGAAGGGCAGTTTTGAGGTATATAGAGTATTAAGTATTAACCTGAGTTCGATTATAAAATTTATATTTCTTGTGGTTAAAAAAGATATAGTTTGTTTGAAATTAATAAGTTAGGATTTATTAATTTAGTTCGAGGGGATCCGAATATTTTGATACTATTTGCCTTTCATTTTTCTTGATAAAAATGACGAAAAATCAAGGACTTACGTCATTTCTTAACGCTTCGAAACTCACTTAAATCCTAAAAAAAATAAACTCGCTTTATTGAGAATTTATTAAGTTTGCTAAAAGATTTGATGACTGGAATTATTTAAATTGAGTAGGCTCAAACAGCATTTTTTTTTAAACGGATTTAAGCAAGTTCCTCTGCTAAAATGACAAATGTCCGGAATTTCCATAAAATCAGGATAATGCATTGTGCTACTGCCTGATAATCAATAGATTCAAAATCGAACTCAGGTTATTAAACGCATTATTCCTGCAATCCAGTTATTTGGGGTCGGTTTGTTCAGGTGGTTTGCTCAGGTGGTTTGTGAGATCTGGTAGGCCAGCTCAGCCCTGTCAAGCAAGGAATGACGCTTTTTATTGGCTCAAAATACTTGCAAACCATTGAATTTTCAGTTTGTTTTATTCAAGTACTTATCAATTTGCTAAACAAAAGGAAAGCCCAGCCTGATGAAATCTGGCTGGGCTTTCTCTTTGTATTTTGTAGGCCAACAGCCAAAGGCCATTCTGTAGGCCAACAGTCAAAGGCCATTTCTGTAGGCCAACAGCCAAAGGCCAACAGCCAATAGCCTATCTAAATAAACTTACCTAGCTACAACAATTCTTCTAATCTCAGTTTCTTTGGAACCAAGCAATTTCACAAAATACAGTCCATTTGAGAAATTTCGTAAATTCAATTTGAATTGCATCGCTCCATTGCTTTTGAGTGGAAGTCCGATCTCTTTACCCATTTCATCGTACACTTGAACACTCAATAATTCAGCAGCCAAAGAGCTTGAAATTGAAATGTGAATGTAATCAATAACTGGATTGGGATACATTTTGATGTCCTGAAATGAAATTTCATCCAAGGCAGTTGTCAAATCCATTCCATCACAATCTTCATCTTGTTCATTATCGGGAATTTCAGTAGCTCCAGGATTGATGTTTTCATTAAAGTCATCGCAATCCACATCTGAGAAATAACCATCGTTGTCATTGTCGACCAATTGGTCGATGATGTTTTCAGCATTGAAGGTGGAGACCATTTTTTGAAAATCGCCCGTTCCATTGGGAAATCTTGCATAAGAGACATCTTGATCTTGTTCCTGATATTCAACGATATCAATCAAATTGCCAGCTGGATCACTTAAGAAAATAGTTTCAGAGCTAGCAGATAATTTAAAGTTGGCATGAAGTCCTTCTTGTTCCTCATCTTTGTCTGCCCAAACGATCAAATAGCCATCAGCGTCGATGGTCGTTCCAGCTGGGAAAGACCATTTCAATAATTGGTCAGCATCGTCTGAAAGAAAATATCCTTGTAAATCAATGCTGTTGTTTCCATTGTTGTAAAATTCTATCCAGTCGTCAAACTCATCAGCAGAATCTATATGAGAAGAATCGTTGTTGGCCATGAATTCATTGATAACCAAGTCGCCCAATTGAACATCTGGAATTACAGCTGTCACTGTGTGGTATTCATATTCGGCTCTTCTAGGGGAGAACATTCCAATGGTGTTGTTTTCAGCATAAATATAATATTGTATCAAGCTGACATTCATATTTAACTCAACTCCATAAACGCCATCATTTGCAGCACCATCGTTGTGCGCACCATCGTCGAACATTTCAACTCTTGTAAAAGGCGCTCCAACTGTTGTTCTGTAGCCTAGATAGGCATCATTTTCATTGTTAATGCTAGCTGTAATGTAAAAATTTTGGTTGAGTTCGGGATTGTCAACAGAAGTCGCAACATCTGAAATGTTTGGTTCATTTGCTGTGAAATCATTTAAGCCCAAAAGGTAATTGCTTCTTGCATCCATCAAATTGGCGATGCCAATGGTTGCTCCACCTCCAGGTCCTCCACCGCCTCCACCTGAATCATTGTTTAAATTTTCAAGGAAATTATTGTAGGTGAAAAATTTATTGTCATCTTCTTGAACAGCATCGTCAATTACATTTTGTAAGGTTTCTCCTGTTGCAATATAAGCACCATTGTCAAAATTTTCCAACAGCATTGTTTTAACGTGAGCCAAATACATACGCTTGTACATCGGTACGCTAAACAATTTTTGAACCAATGGGAAGTCGCCATCATTTTGATTCAACAAATGGCTCATTTGTTGCTTAGCAGTATTGCCATTTAGATTGCCACTGCCGGTCAAGGCAAAACGACCAAATGATTCATTCAAATCCCAAACCACTGGAATGAATCTTCCATAGTCGTCTCTGTACAAATAATAATTTTGGGCAAAAGCACCGATGTAACTGTCTAAATTTACAAGGACATTGTCAAAGGCAAGCATCCACAATGCTCTGTCCACATCAAGAATGTCTTCTATGTCGGCTAGGTGATTGTCTAAGGTATCGCAAAGGTCGATTAGTTCGTCCCATCCATTGTCAGATTTTATTTCATATGCATCGTAATAATCTGTGCTGTCTTGACCCAAATGAACCAAGTTTGGAAAGTCATTGGATTGTGGACCTGCGCCTGCTGGAGGATTGCATTTTACAAAAGTATTGTCTTTTGAATAAAATCTTTTATCTACAAATTTTTTGGATACAGCTTCACTATTGCTGTACAAACCGATCAAGTTGCCGTTGACATAAACATTGGCATAATTCGACAATGGGGCATCAGCGTATTGACGTAAAATTTGGTAGGACAGTACTTCTCTAAGGAAAGAAGGGTCTTTGGCAACATTGCTTAGTTTGATGTCTGTATAACCCTCATAATCGTGATCTTTGTAAGTGTCCAACTCTATGTGAAATGGATTTTTTGTTTGGTTGGCATTGTAGGTACTGTTTCCCTTGTATTTCACCCCAATACTATCCATTGTTGTTCCATTGATGGTTACACTTTGCGCCATTATATAATTCTCATTGCCTTGCTTCTCAGCATCCAACAACTGATCCCAATTGTTTTGACTGAAATTGATTTCTATCGTTTGAATGGTATTCATGTCGTAGAAATCTTGAGAAATAACATTCAGAGAGAATAAAAAACTCAATAATAAAATAGATTGTTTCATGTTATAATAAAATGGGTAAATGATGAAATATTAAATGTAAATAAAATGAATGAGCAATGAGCAAAGAAATAAGTGTATACAATGCAAGCATTTGCCCATTTTACACTTTTGGAATTTCAAAACAGATTAATTCCGTTTTTGGACTTATTAAGTGTCCATTTGTCAAAATCAGTTACTTGAATGGTCCCGTCCAAATTGCCATCAACTGGATCGTAAATATTTAGACCAGCCGGATTGCTTTTCCACTTGTCATAATCGGTATTTTGAATCACTTGATCTTGATTAAAGTCCCCTGCATACATCGCATTAATCATGCCACCATTGTAACTGAACGTTTTCTGTTGTTCTGTTCCGTAGGCATTAGAAGTGGTAAAATCATAAACTACCAGGCCGTTTGCAGTTGACAAAGGAATTTCGCTAATGATGTCCAGGTGGTTTCTGTGTCTAAGGGTAAAATAATAATCAACATTGTCGGTCAAGTTTCTAAAAATTACCGGCCCGCTTCCTGTACTGCTGACGACTGACCCGTCTCCAAGGAGGAAGGCAGCATGGGTTTCTTGTAAGTTTAAACTGCCACTGGTTGGATCGCCAAATCTGGCTTCTACCAATATCCAATCAACAACGTTTGCGGGTGGATTGGGATTACTGATTGCTTCGAGGTTGTTATACGGAGCTTCATTGTAAGGCTGATCTTCTGGTATCAAATTGCTATTGCTTAAATCTGTTCTCATTTGATTGGTTCCTGCTATCAATGCACCTTCTAGTAAACCTGTTAATTCAACTTGCACATAATCACAATCATCGGGTATGCCGTCCATATCTGCGTCTAAATTGTCATCAAAGCCTGGGCATTGATCGATAGCATCCGGCACACCATCATTGTCATTGTCGGAGATTAGGACGTTTTCGGCATTGTAAGTCGGAATCATCGTTTGAAAATCACCGGTTCCATTTGGATATCTTGCGAATGAAACGTCTTGGCCTTGGTTTTGATATTCTATCAAATCTACAAAGTTGCCAGCAGGATCACTTAGGAAAATTGTTTCAGCGCTAGCAGATAATTTAAAGTTGGCATGAAGTCCGGTTTGTTCTTCATCATTGTCGGCCCAAACAATCAAATAGTCATCAGCATTGATGGTTGTTCCAGCAGGGAAAGCCCATTTCAACAATTGATTGGCATCGTCTGAAAGAAAGTATCCTTCCATATTTATGCTGCTGCTTCCATTGTTGTAAAATTCGATCCAGTCGTCAAACTCGGCAGCTGAATCTGCTTGTATAGAATCATTGTCAGCCATAAATTCGTTAATGACCAAATCTCCCAATACTACTTGAGGAACAACAGAGGTAACAGTATGGTATTCGTATTCTGCCCTTCTTGGCGAGAACATTCCTATGTCATTGTTTTCAGCATAAATATAATATTGAATCATGCTAGAGCTCATACTTAATTCTATTCCATATTCGCCATCATTTGCAGCACCATCGTTGTGTGCTCCATCGTCAAACATTAGCACTCTTGTAAAAGGCGCAGCAATTGAACTTCTATATCCAATATAAACATCATTTTCGTTGGCGATGTTTGCGTTGATGTGAAAGTTCTGACCTAGAACAGGATTGGTAATCGATGATGCAACATTGCTGATAATTGGTTCTGTTGCAGTGAAGTCATTTAGTCCCAATAAATAATTGCTTCTGGCATCCATTAAATTTGTAATTCCGATGGTACTTCCACCTCCGGGGCCACCTCCACCACCAATGTCAGAATTGAGGTTGTCAATGAAATTATTGTAGGTGAAAAATTTATTGTTGTCGGCTTGAACATCTGCAGCGATTAGGTTTTGTAAAGCCAGGGCAGTTGTTTCATAAGAACCGTCGTCAATGTTTTCCAATAAAATTGTTTTAAAATGTGCTAAATACATTCTTTCGTACATTGGAATGCTCAATAGTTTTTGGACCAAAGGAAAATCTCCATCATTTTGGTTCAGTAAATGACTCATTTGTTGCTTTGCAGCATTGCTGTTTAGATTGCCACTTCCAGTCATTGAAAAACGACCAAAGGATTCATTCAAGTCCCAAACGATTGGAATAAACCTTCCATAGTCATCCCGGTACAAATAATAGTTTTGGGCAAATGCGCCTATATAACTATCCAAATTTACAAGGACATTGTTAAAGGCTAGCATCCACAATGCTCTATCCACATCTAGAATGTCTTCAATGTTTGCTAAGTGATTGTCGAGTGTATCGCAAAGGTCGATTAACTCATCCCATCCACCATCAGATTTTATTTCATAAGCATCATAGTAGTTGGTGCTGTCTTCTCCTAAATAAACCAAATTTGGAAAACTAGAAGATTGTGGGCCAGCGCCATCAGGAGGATTACATTTTACAAAAGCATTTTTCTTTGAAAAAAATCTTTTATCTACAAATTTCTTTGAAATAGATTCGCTGTTACTATACAATCCTATAAGATTGCCATTGACATATACATTGGCATAATTGGATAAAGGCGCATCAGCATATTGACGTAAAATTTGATAGGATAGTACCTCTCTAAGGAAAGAAGGATCCTTGGCAACATTGCTTAATTTGATGTCTGTATAACCATCATATTCATGATCTTTATAAGTGTCTAATTCTATGTGAAATGGATTTTTGATCTGGTTGGCATTGTAGGTACTGTTGCCCTTGTATTTAACTCCGACGCTATCGAAAACGGTTCCATTGATTGTAACACTTTGTGCCATTATGTAATTCTCATTGCCCTGTTTTTCCGCATCCAATAATTGATCCCAATTACTTTGGGCGAAAGTGATTTCTATTGTTTGAATCGTATTCAGGTCATAGAAGTCTTGCGAAAAAACATTTAAGCAAAACAGAAAGCTTAATAATAAAATAGAATGTTTCATGTATTAATAAAATGAATAAATGAATAAATGTAAATTATAGAGTGAATCAACCAGCGAAGAAAATAGAAGCAACTTATGCATTTTATCCTCTTTTAGAATTGTCATTTCAAAACAGATTTACTCCGTTTTTGGACTTGTTTATCGTCCACCTATCAAAATCAGTTACTTGAATGGTTCCGTCCAAATTGCCATCCACTGGATCGTAAGTATTGAGGACGGATGGATTGATTTTCCACTTATCATAATCCGTGTTTTGAATTACTTGATCTTGATTATAGTCCCCTGCATACATTGCATTAATCATGCCACCATTGTAACTTAAAGTTTGCTGTTGTTCCGTTCCATAGGCATTTGAAGCGGTGAAATCATAAGTTACATTTCCATTGCTTGTTGACAATGAAATTTCACTGATAATATCCAAGTGGTTTCTGTGTCTTATGGTAAAATAATAATCGACATTGTTGGTCAGATTTCTAAAAATAACTGGCCCTGAACCTGCATTACTGACGATGGATCCGTCTCCCAGTAGAAAGGCTGCATGTGATTCTTGTAAGTCTAAACTTCCACTGGTCGGATCACCGTATCTGGCTTCTATCAATATCCAGTCAACTGCGCTTGCAGGTGGGTTGGGATTGCTAATTGCTTCAAGATTATTATAGGGTGCTTGATCATAAGGATGGTTGATGGGTAACAAATTATTATTGTTTAAATCTGTTCTCATTTGATTGCTGCCATCTATCAAAGCACCTTCCAAAAGAACATTTAATTCAACCTGAACATAATCACAATCATCTGGGATACCGTCCATATCTGCGTCTAGATTATCGTCAAATCCGGGACATTGGTCATCAGAATCTTGGACACCATCATTGTCTGCATCTACAAAAACTGGAACAGTATAAATTGTGGTAGTTTCTGAGATGTTGTTTACTTTTCTGTTGGCATATACTCCATAAAAAGTTGGTCCAACTACATATGGATAGGCCGAGTTCCAGTCTTCGTCCACTGTAGCAAAATAAGCGTAAGTTCCCATTGGGTATTCTGGTGTTACACAAAACCTTCCATTGTGTTCGTCTAAATAATCGTCTTCGGTTGGATGGTCAATGAATTCGTAATCCTCTCTAAAATATCCAAGCCAATAAGTGGCATTGACATTTGGTCCATTATCGACATCTGTTCCATCTGCGTGATGTGTTCTGCTGGTAATATTTCTCAGTTCGTAGGAAGATTTTATTCTTTCAATGCCACCAGTTCCGTCATTGTTTTTATAACCGTAAGCACCATAAATAGGAAAGCCGTCATAAGCAAATCCTATTAATGGGGAATGCATGTTGCTGTCAATTCCATATAGCCCATCCGCATCATATAAATTACAAATCGTTGAAACTGTATTTATATCGAGTTTGAAAGCAGATGGGTTTTGATGATGGTGATAGTTGCCATTGGCGGGATGCCCTTTTGAGCAATCAAATCCATCCATTTCAGCAGGAATGGCATCGCGACTCCAATCTGAACCAGCCATTGGCCCGCCAGGACAGGGTGAATTGCCAGGACCTCCACAGAGACTATTGTTGTTGGAATTCCAGCCCACACCATCTCTATAATCGAATAAAGAAACTCCATTAACAAAAACTCCGATATTTCCTCCAGTAGTTGAAGTAGGCGTTCCTGTGTTTTCAACTGGATTTAATGGAAATTTGTATATCGCATTTTGTGCGGAAGCCTGTGAGGGATTGCCATCTTGAAAAGGTCCAGTAGGGTAGGCTGGAATGCCATTGGTCGAAACATAAACAAAATTTGTAGAATACTCGACCTGCTGGCAATTGGCCAGAATTCCGTTGTCAATCACATTTGAATTGCCAGAGACATAGTAAGAACCAGTAAGAGTGGTATTTTGAAGCCAGGATGTTATCTCTGGATTGGTTTGAGCCAAAATGGAATTCATGGCCCCGAAAAGGCTGATAAAAAAGAGGAAAACTTTCATTTGAGTTGGATAAGAGTGATCGGATCAAATTTAGGTATCACTTATTAGACTACAAAACTGTCCGAATCCTTCGGCATAGCGTCATTAAGTTTGTTTTGCCAAGAATCGCATGTCAGAGACAGGGTTTCTGACATGCGATTTTTTCCTTCTATGGAGATTTTCAAAAGGTGAAGAAATGGGACTGGGTTTGTTCTAGATTTCCTATTTAATAGCAGTAATTACTATGCATCTAAGCAACAAGAATCAATAATTTTATAACCAATAGGCAGACAAGCCATCAGAATAAACAGTTCGATTGTAATCTTAGACTACTGTCGGAAAACGATTGACATTTTTGTAGTAAATATAGGTAGCGGGTTCCTTGCCCAATGCTCCGAACCATTGCGGACAATAGGGAGCCATCCAAATCGAATCGCCTTTTTTAATTGGGTACCATTTGTCAGCTAATCTGTAAATTCCTTGTCCTGCAAGATAGATCAGACCATGTTCCATGATGTGTGTTTCAACAAATGGCAAATTGGCTCCGGGCATGTAAGTGAAAATATTCACTGCCATATCAAAAGACATATCCGCTTGGTCTGGCAGCAAATTTTGCATCAACAAATCTGGATCATCACAGTATATGTTTTGTTCCTTTTCGGATTCATGAGCGATAATGGTTTGAGGAATAGCTTGCCCATCCAAATGTTCATAGACTTTGTGGAAAGTCAGGATTTTTGTATTGGCTTTTGGCTTGTCAAAAACGTATTCTTTTCCGATCGGAAGGTAGACATAAGAACCCTTTTTTAGCTTTGTTTTTTTACCATCCGTTTTGATGGTACAAGTTCCCTCCATTACATAAAAGAAAATTTGAGACTTTTCAGTTCGTCCTACCAATTTGCCGGTTTTTTCCATCGTTATCAGAAGCTGACAGAATTTTGCGCCCATCGCTTCATTGATAACAACGTTTACTTCGCAATTGCTCCAGCCTGGAACCGCGCTGTTTACAAATCCGTCTCCTGTGATAACCGCATGATCCCTTTCTACATAAGTGTGGGATAGAGCGGTGAGTTTTATTTTATTCATAGTACAATTAAGTTTAAATTTTAAGCAGAAGTTTAAGTTCGAAAATCAAAAAACCAAGTCATTTTTACTGCAGGGAGCAGATCTAAAAATTGAATTCAGAGGCTGTTTTTAGTTCTGTTAAAAATTGATCACAAACCTCTAGCGATGCCATGATGTCCTGTGGTGAGGAATATTCCAGTGGGTTGTGGCTGATGCCACCTTTGCAGCGAACAAACAACATGGAGATGGGTGCTACTCTTGAAATCATAACCCCGTCATGACCGGCTCCACTAGGAATTTCCAAAAGCCTTTCTACTCCAGAATTATTAATGCCTCTTCCTAATACTGCCCGAAGCCTGGAATCGCAATTGACCGATGCATTGGATTGCATGACTTGCCAATCACATTGAACCGCTCTTTTTTCTCCAATGCTCTTGGCGATGCTCTCAGCCTCTTCAACCCTTTGTGATAAAAATGCATCGTCCATGCTGCGGATATCGAGTGTATTGTAAACAAAGCCTGAAACGACATTAGAAGTATTGGGCCCTACGTTCAATTTACCAACCGTTGCAACGAGGTTTTCTTTGTGTTTTTTGCCCAAAGCCTCCATCGCTAGGGTGAATTCTGCTGCAGCACAAAGGGCATCTTGTCGAATGTCCATTGGGCAGGTTCCCGCATGTCCGGCCATGCCTGTCCATTTTACATCCACTCTGGTTTGTCCAGCTATTCCGCTCACCAAACAAACAGGCAGGTCTTCTTTTTCCAGGACAGGTCCTTGCTCAATATGTATTTCAAAATAGCCAAGCCAATCATCTTTGGGAATCATGTCTTGTGAAATATTATCAATGTTGCCACCTGCATTGTTGATCACTTCTTCCAATGTGCTTCCTTGATCATCTTTTCTACTTAGCCAAGAATGATCAAAATTTCCTGCCAAAACACAGCTTCCTAAATAGGCAGTATTGAATCTCCCACCTTCTTCATCGGCAAAAGCAACTACATCCAAATGAAATGGTAAACTCTGATTTGAATCAGAAACCTTTTTAGCCATTTCAATTCCTAGTAAAATACCCAATGGACCGTCGTATTTTCCAGCATCAAAAACAGAATCGTAATGGGAAGCAACAACGAAATGTTTCGCTTCTGGATTTGTACTCGCCAGGATTCCCCTGATATTGCCCATGTTGTCACAGCTAACTGTCATGCCTGCATCTTTCATCCATTCGATCAATACTTTTCGGGATTCGATGTGGGCTTTTGTTCCAAAAAATCTTGAAACGCATTTGTCATCATCACTGATTGAGCCTAGGGTTTCCAGTCGGTCAACAATGCGTTGGGTTCTTTTATTTATTTGTTTTTCCATATACTTTACAAAGGTAAGTATTGGAATTTAATACGAGACATTAGATTCGAAATTTTACTAGTAGACATTATTATTGAAGGGAAGATTTTAAGCTTATTGGGATTTATGAAATAGGCGCCTTGATATTCCTTTTTTTTTGCATAAAAATAGGGCTTGCATTAAACAATGCAAGCCCTAACATGATAAATTGGGTTTTACAAATGGGATTATGTAA
>CALBCY010000177.1 GCA_937927195.1 uncultured Chitinophagales bacterium | reverse complement strand
CATTCCCAATTCAAGCTTGCCCTTTGCCTCAGCTTCGGTAAAACATTCATGGTCGGTAGAAATCCCTTCCGCTATATAATCCCTCGCTTGTTCTCCTTGCAAACCAGGAGCATGACCGTCGATCACCTTTCCATACTTTTTAGCAAGGGCCAATTTTTTCATGACGACTTCATCCTTAAATAAAACACCTGGCCAGTTCATCATTTCAGCCAAATATTTTATTTCATCCTTCTTCAATAAATACTCAACATCGTCTGGATCGATGACTGCACCGGCTGTTTCAAAAGTTGTAGCGGGAACACAGGAAGGCGCTCCAAAATAAAATTTGAAATTGCTTTGTTTCCCATTTTCGATCATGAATTCCACACCAGCTAATCCCAGCACATTTCCTATTTCATGCGGATCAGAAACCGTGGCAACTGTTCCATGAACCACCGCCATTCTCGCAAATTCCGTGGGAACAAGCATAGAGCTTTCAATATGCACATGCGCATCTACAAAGCCCGGAAGAATGTATTGGTCGTCGACCGGTTCACTGGTTTTTCCTATTGAAACAATTTTACCATCACTAATTTCAATAATACCAGGAAAAACCATTCTCTCTTCGATGTCAAATATCTGTCCACTTAGTTTCATAAAAGGTCTCATAAAAAATATTTATATTTTCTTGAAATTTCATTCATCTTTCAAACAAAAATGCTGATTTTCAAGCTGTTAATTTCAAATAAAAGATAGCTAAAATAGGGAAAATTGTATTTACTTGCTCCTTTAGCTCTAAAATTATCGAATTTGGACACCTTTCTTGTAATGCTAAGACATTAAGGAGTTATCTGGCTTTGAAAATAAGTTTCATTTAAGTCTAACAGGCAAAAATTGCCGTCAGGCCAATGATGAGGATCGCCGCCCGGCCATACCTAAAGTAATGGCGAAGCCGAACCGGTCCGACGATTCGGTACCAACAGGCAGCTTGCTGCCGTACCAAAAAAGAGGATGCGACCCAAAAGAATGCTAAGACAATATGGAATTATATAGCTTTGAAAATAAGTTTCAATTAAGTCTAACAGTCAAAAATTGCCGTCAGGCAAATGAAGACGTACCAAAAACAATGGCGTCAGCCGAGAGTACCAAAAGTTGCCTTCGGCAACGTACCAAAAACGAAGTGTACCGTAAACAAATTTTAAAACCCATGTTACCAAAAAGACTAAGCAGAACCGTAATTTACGAAAGCGATTGGATCAACTTATACACAGACCGAGTCCAATATCCATCAGGAATGATCATAGAAAAATTTCATTTCTTGGATTATCAAAAGATTTCCAATGTCATTTTATTACTAAATGAAAGAGATGAAATCTGCATGGTTCAGGTAAAGCGATACGTTACTCAACTTATCGCTTGGGAATTACCAGCTGGTAACATTGAGCCGGGTGAAGACCACATTGAATCAGGGGAACGGGAACTGAAAGAAGAGACTGGATTCGAAACCAAATTAAGAAAGGTCTATGATTTCTATGCTTGCAACGGAATGAGCAATCATTCTTTAAACATTCTTTATGGTAAAATTGAAATGCCGAAAGTACAACCCAAACACAGCGATGAAGATGAGATCAATATGGTGAAATGGTTCAGTCAGGATGAAATAAAAGAGATGATAAAGAAGGGTGAAATGAAAGATGGTATTTCTTTGCTTCCCTTGAGTATGTATTTCTCTGGATTGTTAAATATTAGTGAAATTTGAAATTACTGCTCATTTTGAATGTGTATTCAATTTGGAATTGGAACTATAAAAATGCTTGGCTGGTTTAGAAAAGAAAAAGATTTATGACCAATCAGATGATAACAGTAAATTTCATAGATTTTTTCAAGAATGAAGTCTTCCTGCAAGTAGCATTTCCATATGATGATTTGCCAGATGTCTTTGAAACTGCCTCGACGGTTCAGTTCTCGAATAAAGTTTATTCTGTAGTAGAGGCAAGTCCTGCAGATTCAAAAGATTTCCTAAAGACCAAAGAGGTTTTTTTGACTTTATTAAAAACGCAACTAGAGCCAAGTAAAAGTTTTTCCAATGTTTTGACTGTTTCACAAGAACAACCTCAATTCATAGACTCAAGTCCATTCAACGCTTTTCAATACAAAATTGTAGAAAAAGAATGGCGCCAATCTGAATTCCTTAAGAATGAATCCAGATCTGATTCTGAAATTGAATTGAAACAAGTAAAAAATTTGATGGTCAATGGAGTTTCAGGTGAAAACAAGGAGCATATTCACATTCGTAAGAATACAAACAGTTTAGATCTTGATCTAGATTTGTCAGAATTGAAAGAAGTTCTAGGAGTTGAAGAAGTCGGCAGTTTGATCTATTCTGAAAACAACAAATTCATAAAAAACGGATTTGCATTGAAAACGAAGATGGCCACTTATTATGGGACTGTTGAAAATGGAATTGTTAAAAGACTTTGTGTTGGAGAGTATTACAATGAAAATGTCGTAACTGAATTACTTCAGTTGACATTGGATTTTAAACTGGTATGGATAGATTGGTGTCAAGCCATAATATTTTAATTAAAATGAACGAAAAACGAATAACAAAAATTAGCAAATTTATGAGCTTGGTTCTGCGCCATGCTCCAGAAAAGATAGGACTACAATTGGATGAAGCCGGTTGGGCCAAAGTGGATGATCTATTGAGGAAGATGAGTAAAAGGCATGGTGAAATTAGTTTCGAAATGTTGCAAGAAGTGGTTGCACAAAACAACAAAAAGCGATTTGCATTCAACGAGGATCAATCAAAAATTAGAGCAAGTCAGGGACACTCAATTCAAATTGATCATGGCTACAAACCAATCAGTCCTCCGAATGTTCTATATCATGGAACGGCCAGCAAAAATGAGGAGAGTATTTTGAAATCGGGTCTGAGCAAAAGACAAAGACATCATGTGCATTTGAGCGAAAACTTAGATACGGCGATATCGGTGGGCAAGCGCCATGGAAAACCAATTGTTTTTGAAGTTGACTGTAAAGAAATGAATGCAAAAGGGTTTGTTTTCTATAAATCAGAAAATGATGTTTGGCTCACAGAAAATGTTCCTTCTGTGTTTTTAGCTAAAATGCAAAAGTAAACCCCACAAGAACGAAGTTCTTGTGGGGTTTACTTTTTTCGCTAAAGGCTAAAGGCCAACAGCCTCCCTCCCCCAAAAAATCACCTTGTTTTTACAAACTTGTAGCTTACAGTTCTTCCTTTTTTGTCAATCAAGTTCAATAAGTAAGAGCCTTCAGCTAAGTGATCTGATTCCAGTTTAAACTGATTCGACCCAGATTTGACCTCTATATTTTCACTGGTCAAAACCTTACCTCCGATGTCAATTATCTGAAGACTCAAAGCCTGCGCATCTTTGGAGGTGAAAGACAATGAAATTTCAGCATCAACCGGATTTGGGCTAATAAGGATTTCTTGAATTTCCGATCTTAAATCGTCAAGTCCAGTAATTGATCTGATGTTAATTCTCATTGAATTTCCATCAGCATCTTTATTGGTCAATGACAAACAAACCGATTCATGATTGATGAAATCTTCTAATTCGGAAATCGATTCAATATTGTTTTCGGTAAGAAAATCTTCAAGCGATAGATTGTCATTGGTTTCTCCATAAGTCAAAGCCCAAACCAAATATTCACCGAGATTGTAATCCCTAACATTGATATTGCCATCTTCTAATTGCTCTACAATGCTGGAATTTTCATCGGCATTGCTAATGAAAAGTAGGGTGGAGTAATTATTAGGAATTGCTTCGGAATGGAATGTTGAATAGCTAAAGTCAGCTATGTTTCCTTGTTCAGCAACAATCAATCCGTTATCAGTTGATACAGAGCTTGTGATAGAAGCATTGTAAGCGATACAGACTTCATATGGCGAAACCAAAGTATCGGTTACCAAAGAAATCTGTCGGATGACTGAGGTGTCGGATAGGCTCGAAGTCATGCTTGCCGAAATGTCCAGAAATACAGCATCCAATAATTGAACATCATCAAGATACCAGCCATCTAAAGGTAAGAACAGCCAATCTTTGAAAGAGCCTTCAGTGTTCGATTTTATAAAACGTAGTTTTACAGATTCACCTTCAAGAAAGTTAAGGTCAACCATGCTTGAAACATATCCTTGTGTTTTTCCTGAAAAGCCTAATTGATCAAGATAGGTGTTGTTAAATGATAACTCATAAAATTCGTTTAAGCCGGGAGTCGGACTGATTTCACTATTGTAAGGATTGAGGATGAAATTTTCTTTGTCAAGAAGGGTCCATTCATTTCCATCATTTATGGAATACTCAATAACTCCTGCATCCCAACCTTTACGAGTATTGTATTTGTGATAAAATTGCAAGACATTATTGTCTCCACTTAATTCAAAGGTTTCATCTAACTCCAAGTACAATTGATCATTGGATTTATGGTCACTTGCAAACCAAGCGTTATTCCCACTAAAGGCATCATCGCTTATGGTCCATTGCAAATTACTGGAGTCGGCGTAACTTTCCCAAGCTTCTGTCCCCGATTCATTATCATCTTTAAATATGCTTTGGGTGTGATTCGGATAATTTGCTTGTAAATAAAACTGACAATTTAAGGTTTGCCCTGCCTCCATTTCAGCAAAGTTAAAATGCAATTGATCACCTTCAATCGAGAAATCGCAATTGCAGGAATCGGATACAAATTCAGTATGTTCTGGGATCATGCTTGAAACAAGTATGTTATTGACCACATCATCCGTTCTGTTCATTATTTTGAAATCATAAGCCATCATTTCATTTTTTGGAACTGAATCGTTGGCGGCTTCAAACTCAAAACTTAACACCTTACAAGAAGGTGGTAAATCAAATGCCTCTTCTTGATCGGAACGACTGTTGTGGCTTCCTTGGTCTGCACTGTAACCCAAACCTTTCCTTGCAAATGCTTCCCAAATCAAACATTGGTTTGCTCCATCATTGTTGATTCTGTCGGCCAACAATATGGCATCTCTGCCATCAACCATTCCAGGGTTGCAAGGGCCAAGTTTCAATCCATCAATAACCAATTGCATAGCGAGATTGTTTCCACCATCCCCAGCATAAAAATCTGAATCAAATCCGTATTCATCGATAAGGTCCCAAGTCATTTCCCAAAGAATGGTTGCCCATACAAAACCAACCCCATGTGGAACAGATTCTGTTCTTGAATTAAAATAGGTGAAATCGTTTAGCAAAGTATCGGTGCTATACCTTGCTGGTCTAATACCTGGTCCATCAATAGCCTGTTCTTCTACGTATGTTCCAATACCGCGTCCCATTTCACGAGTATCACTTTCCTTCATTGTTAGCATCAAGCCAAACCAATCGCTCCATCCTTCTCCCATTTGTTCATCACTTATCAAACATTGAGCCGATGAGGGACCACCAGACAATCGACCTGAAATTCCATGACCATATTCATGGCAGATAATTCCATTGTCAAAACTACTGTCCAAAAATGGTTTTACCCAGTTTTCATTCAAACTTGCATTTACAGAGTTTAATAAATTGTCCTTGATCATTTCACCGTCTTCGTTCGACATCAGTAATACAGGGATTTCAATATCGGTTCCTGTTGTATTTACGCCCATAAAACTAGGGTTTCCATTTGCAGTGTTTATGACAATCAAGGCGATTGCGCCTGCTTCTTGTGCATAAACAGCCTTCTGAGCAATGTTACATCCGCTTTTTTCAGCCAAGGCAATTCGCCCTTCAAGTGAATTGCTATTTTCCAAGTCATCACAACCTTCTGATCCATCACTGCTTCCGTCATCTACTAAAATTATCTTTGCAGTTAGCAATCCTGGTTCAACTTCTGGCGCCCATATTGCCTCTGCGCAAAGGAAAGCATTTCCTGCAATGTTTGATGGACTGTTGATGTCTATCACTGCAGTAAGAGGTGAATTTATAACAGACCATAAGAACATTTGGATTCTTGCATTTGAGCCGTCTTCTTGAGAAGAAAAATTGGCATTGTCCAAGCCTGATCCATCTTGTGCTTCTGCTCTAATATGGTCGTTTCCTAAGCCACCTAAACCTCTGTTGTTGTTTTGGAAATTTCCACTGGCCTCGTCAAAACCGTAATTGTACCAAACATCGTGCATGATATTACACCAATAAAATAGATTGGTTATGGCAACATCTAAATGGTCTTCAGGGGCTTGCAATAAATCTAATTCGAAATTAAAATCCAAATTATCAGACTGAGGAGAATAACCTCCTTCATTATTATCATCTAAATCTTCTTTAGCAAACACGTTGTTTCCTCTTGTTATGGTGTATTGCTGTAGACCGTCATCATGCCAGCCCAATGGACTTGCATCTCCTGCATCCAGCCATGGGCTATTAACAATGGCCCGCTCTCCATGAATAGGGCTTTCAACTGGCATAGGGAAAATGTTGTAATCATTAGCTGCAAATGCAGTATTGCTTGAACTTTTAAACGGAACGACTATTGGTGCTTCCTTAAAGTTTTTTGTTTTACTTGTCGTGGTCTTTAAATTTGAGGCGCAAGAAGAATTGCAAGATTTTTCCGAATGCGCTCTAGGACCAAAAGAACATTTTATAACCAAATTGTTTTGCTCTAAAACTTTGCCATCCATTGCGTCTATTCTCATACTCCAATGATCATTGACATCGTTCAATAATATTTTCAAATCCCAAGCAAGTCTAACAGTTGAATGATCCAATGCTTCAGCAAATACCAATTTGATTTTTATTATTTCATCGGATAAGTCACTTGAAAATTCCATCGACTGATTTGCATCACCAGAGCTCGATAAAAGAGTGATCTCCTGATTTCGGAATATGTCTAGATGTTTTCCTGCTTCAATAATTGCTGTTTCTGCTGAAATGCTTGGGTTAATGCTGTTAACCTTGTTTTTTAAATCAGAAACAAATCGATTGTTTACATTCAAGGCTTTCCCTTCAAAACTGATGTTTACATTGCTTATGCCGTTTTGTACTTCTATGCCTTTGTAAAATTGTTTGAAATAGACATGTTGTACTCCATTGTGTTTCGATGTATAACTATCAGTTAGCTCAAGTTCTTCAAGGTCCGCCGCTGTCCAACCAAATCTCTTTTGATTTTCTTCCAAAAACTTAATGGCAATATCAGTCGGTTTTTGGGCGTAAGTATGAATGGAATTTAATGCGAATATTATGAAGGTAAAAAGTAAAACTTTTCTCATGTTTATTTCATGTTTATTTTAAAGCAAAGGAATTGTTAATGGTATAACAATTCTATTTTGAATTGTTCTGGCAAAACCAATTTGTTCTGCCTCAACTCATTGATCAAGTTAGTGAAATTTAGGGCAAATTTCTATCCAAAAATTGCTATTGTTAAAATTATAAACCTTAATGTAGTGGCACTTACATTACATTGGTCAAAAAAACAATACTGACAACAATGTTGTTGGGAACCGAGGATTCTGTTCGGGCGATCGAGAGCCTACCACTGAATGTGATCAAGAGAGGGTTTATTTTTTTCAAAGCAGTTAACATCCGGTATAACTCGACGGGTTTTAGATTACAATAGCTATTGTAACAACTCATTCTGGTCATGGCATACTGGTCATGGCATAGATGCTTGATTCAAGACCTTGGTTTGATAAATTCAGCCTGCCAAGAGGAAATTATTGGCATTGCCCAAGGACAGTGCCAATAATTTGATATTCAATAGAGTGTTTAATCTTTTACAAACTTCTCACTCAAATAATGTCCTTTATCATCAGAGATTTTTAATAGGTAGGTCCCAGATGCCAAAGATCTGGTAGGAATTTTAATTTGATTCTCTCCAACGAGACAATCCATACTTTTGATTTGATTCAATTGACCTTTGATGTTAAAGATTTCAATGTTGAGTTTTTTATTTTCATTTGTATAAAACGACAAGTTCAATTCATCAATAACTGGATTGGGATTTATTTGAATATTATTTACACTATTTTTTAAATCATTCAAGCCTGTTGTTGAGCGAACAGTTAATCGAACTGTGTTTCCATCGACATCCCTGTTTGTGACATTCATACAAGCCAAATCTGCATTAGCGGCATTGATAATCTGAGTCATGGTGTTGTAAAAGTTTTGCAAGAAATATTCTTCAATGTCAATTGCTCCATTTATTTCACCATAACTGACAGCCCAAATAATGTATTCACCTGGATCGAAATTAATCAGGTTAAGTTGTGCATTTGTCAATCTCTCATAAATACTTTTGACTTCATCATCTCTGGAAACAAAATATTTAACTGAATAATTTTCATCTGGGACCTCACCACTAAAAACATTTTCAAATTGAATGATTCCTGGAGACCCCTGATTCACTTCAATTAACCCGTTGTCATTGGAGATTGTAATTTCAATTCTTCCTGGATCAGCAAGGCAAGAAGTTACTGAGTTTTCAACTTCTTCTGTTACAAGTGCCATTTCTTGTAGACAAACATCATCTTGACCTTCGGCCATTAAGCAAGCCTCAATATTCATAAAAACAGCATCTAAGATTTGGAAATCATCAATGGTCCAACCTTCGATTGGAAACAAATTATTGTTGGAATAGTGAAACCTGAATTTGACATTTTCATCTTCTAGATCATTCAAGTCTATTATGCTGTTTATGTATCCATTGGTCCGTCCTGAGAAAGCTTCTTTAAATCCGATGGTACTAGAAAAATTAAAATCTGAGGAAGGAGCCGAAGCTAGCTGCCTATTATATCCATTAAGAATAAAGTCTTCATTGTCAAAGTCCATCCAGCTATTTCCACCATTTAAGGAATATTCAATGAGGCCACCATCCCATCCTTTCGAGTTGTTGTATTTATGAAATACTCTAAGTACAATGTTGTCTCCTTGCAATTCAAATTCATAAGCTGATTCCAAATATTGGGTTGAAGAAGCAAAAGTTCCAGGAGCTTGCCAGGCACTTTCACCACTAAATGCATCTTCGGTAACCAGCCAGTTTAAGAGGCCTGAATTGTTTGATAGCTCCCAGTTTTCAGTTCCAGATTCGTGATCATCTATAAACAGGTCTTGCGTATGTTTGGGATAATTTGCTTTTAGATAAAATTGGCATTCTACTGTTTCGTTAATTTCAAGAGTACCAAAGTTTAAACTTAACACATCTTCAGTTATTGAATTTTGGCAATTGCTTGAATCAGCAAAGAAGGTATTGAAATTAGGAATGGTAACCTGTACCTCAACATCATTGGCAACCGTTCCCTTGTTGTTTTTTAGTTTTACATTGTAAGCCATTAAACCGTTTGCAGGAATAGAATCGTTTTCAGCTTTAAATTCAAAACTGATTTCCTTACAAGCAGGAGGAAGGTCAAAGGAGGCCGTTTGGTCATTGCGAAGATTAGGGCTCCCTTGGTCAGCACCATAGCCTAGGCCTCGTCTGGCAAAAGCATCCCAAATCAAACACTGGTTCGCACCATCGTTGTTGACTCTGTCTGCTAATAAAATGGCATCTCGACCATCAACCATTCCAGGATTACAAGGCCCCATTTTTATTCCATCAATGACCAATTGCATGGCCAGATTGTTGCCTCCTGTTCCAGAAAATAAGTCTGGATCGTATCCATAAGTATCTATCAAATCCCAAGTCATTTCCCAAAGGACTGTTGCCCAAATAAAACCAACATCCCATGGAATATTAAGAGCAGTATTAGAAACGCTTTCATAAGTATAGTCATTAATGTTTGTTGAGGTACTGTACCTCGCAGGTCGCGTTCCAGTGCCATTTATGGATTGGTTAAGCAAGTAATTGCCTGCACCTCTTCCCATCTCTCTGGAATCACTTTCTTTCATTGTCATCATCAATCCAAACCAGTCACTCCATCCTTCTCCCATTTGTTCATCTCCTATCAAGCAAGTTCCCGAACTAGGCCCTCCAGTCATTCTAACAGTTAACCCATGTCCATATTCATGGCAAATAATGCCATTGTCAAAATCTGAGTCCAATGCAGGCGTTCCTCCGATACTGCTCCATAGAAACATCTGTATCCTTGCCATTGAACCATCTTGAGCTGAACTGAAATTTGCATTGTTTGTGTCTTCACCGTCCTGGGCATCGGCTATAACTAAATCATTTCCGATTCCCCCCAAGCCTCTATTGTTTTGTTGAAAGTTGCCTGCAACTTCATCAAAACCATAATTGTACCAGACATCATGCATGCTATTGCACCAGTAAAATAAATTGGTAATGGCCGCATCTAAATTATATGCATTTGTTCCTGTTGGGTTAAATGGAAAATCAAAGTCAAGCGTTTCTGATTCTGGTGAATATCCATTCATGTTGTCTCCATCTAAATCTTCTTTTGCAATAACATTGTTTCCTCTAGTATTTGGATAGTCAACTAGTCCAGTGCTGTGCCAGCCTAAAGGACTTGCTTCGCCTGCCAATAACCAAGGACTGTTTACGATGGCTCTTTCTCCATGAATTGGACTTTCCACAGGAATTGGAAATACATTGTACTCATTGGGTCCAGCTGCCAAACTTTTTATTGGAGCAGAGGCCTTTGTGATAGATGTTTCTGATGGACATTTGGTAGAACAAACATTTCCTGTGGGATGATCAAAAGAACATTTTAAGACAAAATTATGTTTATTTAAAACCTCAGCATTTTGTGCATCAACCTGAATGGACCAGACATCATTTTTTTCTTTGTCGTCTATGACAAAGTTCCAAGCCAACCTAACGGCTGAATGATCTTTTAACTCAACGTAAACCAAATTCGCTTTTATTATTTCATCCGAAATTTCACTGATCAATTCCATTTGCTGATCTGGAAGATTGGTGCTTGACAGGATATTTATAGATTGATTTTTGTAAATTCCCAAATGTTCTGCAGCAGCAACAATTGCTTCCTCAATAGCAATTACCGCTTCAGTTAAATTTACTTTGTTTTCAAGATCAGAAACAAAACGGTTGTTGATGTTCAGAAGTGTCCCTTCTGGGCTAAGATTCAGATTGCTGATCCCATTGTGAAGCTTGATGCCATTTAATTGTTGATTAAAATATAAGTGTCGAACACCATTGTGTTTGCTAGTGTAATTGTCTGAAAGGATCAAATCTTTTAAGTCTAATTCTGTCCATTCAAACTTGTCTTGGTTTCGATCAAGATAATTCAATGCCCGATCGATTGGATCTTGAGCGTAACTTGAAATACAAAAGAAAATAAGAAATGTAAATACTATGATATTTTTCATCTGTGGAATAAGAATTATTGATGACTTATCTAATAAAATTGAAGCTGTATTTTCCAAGGACAAAATACAAATAGAGAATGCTTAAGTATCATGAAATAAGTAATCGGAAAAAAATATATTTTTTGGACAATCGATTGCCTGTGTTTGAGTACTTAATCAAATGCAAATACAAGACCATAATATTAATAAATCTTCTTGTAAATCTTCATTTTATCAATACAAAATTAAGTATTGGTATTGACCGCTACATAGTATTTTCTCTTTTAAGTGAAAGGCTAATAGAAAGGCCATCAATTCTGTTTAATCAATATTCAATTTTTGTCTTTTTTATCTCGCCAATCGCCAATAAGCCTGTCAGCCTTTACCAGCTGACAGGCTTAAAGCACAAGTAATTTTAGTATTTTTGCAAAAAAATAGATCAAAAAAATGAATCTGAAGACCAGATTAAAAGTAAACCAAGTTAAAAACCTAACAGACGCAAGGTATTTTGCTGCTGTCGGAGCAGAATGGTTGGGTTTTGAATTTGATCCCACCGCAGCCAGATCTGTCTCTGTTGAATTGGCCAAAGAAATAAAAGCTTGGCTAGCTGGCCCTAGATTTTTTGGCTCATTTGGTAGTTTGACTGTTGAAAATATCAATGAAATATGCACAAGTTTGGAAATGGATATTTGCCAAGTTGGGGAGGCCATTGGCTTTGAAAAATTGGACAGATCAATTCAAAGTATAATCCACAGGATAGATATTAGTTCCAATGATTCTGCTCCAGATATTGAAGCAAAATTAGAGCATCTTAAGCCCAATGTAGCTCAGTTTTCTCTGAACTTTGAAACGAAATGGACGGACATCAAAAATGGCAATCATTGGACCGTTGAGGCAATTCAAACGATTTGCGCCAAATATCCTGTTTTTCTTAAAATGGATTTTACCAAAGAAAATGTATTGGAAATTTTAGAAAAAATTAAGCCATTTGGAATAGAATTGCAAGGAGGAGATGAAATAGTAACTGGAATGCAGTCATTTGATGAAGTTGGCGAAATTATTGATTTGTTGGAAATGGACTAATTTAGCCCTGGTATCTAAGATTGTTGAACTAATTTTAAATCGAATGGGTTTGTTATACGAATTGAATAATAAAATGTCGTACTAGATATGATGACAAAATTTATCAAGGCCTCGGCGAAAAACGTTGATCTAGCCACAGCAAAAACGAAGCTTTTCAACCGGTCCGCCGGTGCAGAAGGCATCTGATTAATTTAATCATATTCCCCCCAGCACCTTAAAAAAATAGCCCCGATTAAATCGTATAATTAAAGGTTTTCTATGTTTTTAGATATTACCATTACCTACCTTTTTCTAGGAGCTTTGATGCTTCTGTTTACTTTTATTGTATCTGTTTATTATTTAACCAATATCAATAAAAAGAACAAAATCCTTTACCACGATTTCATTCTTGGTACTTGGGAGAGAACTGGCGAAAGTCCAGACGGCAATCCATGGTTTTTCAAATATTTCATTGATAAAAGTCAGATTGAAATGAAGGGCAATCCTGAGTTTTACATGAAAGCTGATTACAGAATTTTAAAGGAAGATGAGAACTTGATAATTATGGAATTGAGAAATATTATCGGAGAAGACGCTCCTGAGACAGGACAATTAGCCATTGCAATAGACAAAAAGAATGATATGCTGACCATCAATGGGAAAACCAGATACTTTCGCATCGCTTGATCCCATTTTATATTCAACTTTGAATTTTATACAGAAAATCGTCTTGAAAAAAGTTAGCACATAAAGTTTGATTTAATCGGTGACTTAAATAAGATTATTTTTCTATATATTAACTAGCCAATGCTTTGCTCTTTTGAGCTTTGTTTCCCCACTTTTGTATACCGTATTAAGTCCTATTGAATGAAATCCTTGTTGGTATTTTTAAGCATTTTTTTTGCACTCTTTTTTTCAGTCTCCTCTTGCTCTCAAGAAAATGGTCGCCTATTGATTAGCACAATGGGAAATGATGTTGATTATAGAGTCAGTCGTACTGTCAAGCATCTCAGCGATTATGATCACCTTGCTGAAAAAGGTGTAAATACAGGTGCTGAAATGCTGGGTTTCCTTTCTGGCGATTCAATCAATCTTTGGGTCAATTATTCTCATGGTAACAACTCCAGGCTTTTTGGTAAAAACCCCAAACGAAAAATATCCTACTATTCGGAGGGTTTAATTTTGTTTGATGATTCAACCTCAAATGAATCTTCCAGATCGTTGGATGATTTGAAAAATGAAATGGAAGAGGGAAAAATTACTTTCACAGAAAATTCTCTAATCATTTTACATTCCTGTGCTATTGCTTCATTACACGAAGAAACGGGATTGATTTATGGTCAAAAATTGGCAGACATTACCGGAGCCAGAGTTGTAGCCGGTCAACATCAAACCGAACCTGTTATTGAAGATTATGAGCGGCTAATTTATAGCAACAAAAAAGAATTTGTTCTGTTTATACCCAATGATACAGCCATGCTAATGGGAGATACTTTGTATTTGACAAACATAATCAATCAACATTTGGCTTCTGATGGGCAATATGATTTTTCGGATTATGATTTAAATCCTTTGATTTTTGAAAGAGATGAATTGGAATTAATTGCATTAAAATCAAAGAATCCTAAATTGCTAAAACAACCCGAAGCATATATTAATATTAATACTAGACAATTACCAACCACCAATTAACAGCCCTCTAGCATTTGCATAGCTTATTTTTTGATATTTGCTGTAGGCTTTTGCTGCTCTGTCCTGAATTTGCTCAAAACGTTCTTTGTTTAACCAACCTTTAATTGCAGCTTCTAAAATGTAGGCCTCGGGTGCCATTGATCCAGTTGTCCAAATCAATGGGTAAGCACCACTTTGTCTAATTGGCTCCTCAAAATACTTCTTACTGTAACAACCTAAAGTTATGGCAAGTTTGGTGAAATTATTGGTTCCTTGCGGGTAAGAGGCTGGTGTGTATTCAATCAATCCATTGTGCCCAACGTAGGCCACCAATTCCGATTCAGCCCCATATTCAATCTCTTTGCCCTTAATTACGACCGTTTTGTGAAGTGTGCCAGCACAGAACATCAAATAATCATCAATGGCTTGGTTGATCTGTTCGCCATCATAGGCATCTGCTACCAAATAGGTGTCTTTTGAAACATGCTTGAAAACAATTCGCTCAATGATGTTGCTTTCTGGTCTTGTATCTGTTTTGACCAATTTCCAGCTACTATTTCGTGTAAAACAACTTTTAACACCGTAATACGCTCCCCAATAAAGATTGTCTTTGGTGTTTTTGCCATTTCCAAGCTTCGCTGGTACAGGAGCTATGCCCTGATGAATATTATCACAAAGAGCCACAACGATGTGAATACTTTCCGTTTTTGACTGACCATTGGCCTGTGAAATGAAAAATATGAGGATAGAAAGTGTTAAAAGAAAACGAATATTCATTGTTATTTTTAAAACAAAAGCATGAAAAAGCTTAATTAATTATAAATGTAAAGCATTCTAATGACATGAAATCAGGCCAAATGTTAATTATCCATTCAAAATTAAGGATGAAATTAAAGGGTGGATTAAATTATTCATGTAACTTTTAGTCTAAATTGTATACTAAGGCTTAACAAAGTATTAATAAATCCTAAAAAGGAACTGAAGTGACAGCCTTAGCGATTTATTGTCGTAAAGAACAAGAACTAAAACCTTTTAACATGAGAATGGGATTTGATCCAATTTATTTAATTATTACAGTTGTAGCCATGGGGCTTAGCAAATTAGCTAGTTCTATGCTTCAAAAGCGTTTTAAGGAATATTCGGCCCTTGCACTACCTGTAAGTGGTAAAGAAGTTGCCGAGCAAATGCTTAGAGACAACGATATTCATGATGTAAAAGTGATTTCTGTTAAAGGTCAACTTACAGATCACTATAACCCAGCAAACAAAACGGTTAATCTTAGCGAAGTAGTTTACAATCAGAAGAATGTTTCTGCTGTAGCTGTTGCAGCCCATGAGGTCGGTCATGCCATTCAGCATGCAAAAGCTTATGGTCCATTGACTTTCCGTTCTAAGATGGTTCCTACAGTGCAATTTTCTTCGAAAATGACACAGATTTTAATTATGGCTGGTTTTGCTGTAATGATGTTCATGCAAAGCCCAATTGTTTTGGGAATTGGAATTGCCTTCTTTGCAGTAACAACATTGTTTACGTTTGTAACGCTTCCTGTAGAGTTTGATGCAAGTAAGAGAGCATTGGCTTGGTTGGAAACTGCCAACATTACTTCAGGCTCAAATCATGTTGCTGCAAAGTCCGCTTTGAAGTGGGCAGCATCAACTTATGTAGTGGCTGCATTGGCCTCTCTTGGCCAATTATTATACTATATTATGATTTTTATGAGAATGAGTAATAGAAATAACCGATAAATCGTTTATATTTAAACTATATTTTTTAACCAAATCGTCAAGCTTATGTGGTAATACATAAAATATTGGTTTAAAAAAAGGCCCATCTTCATGAGAAGATGGGCCTTAATTTTTTATAGAATATCAGATTTGTATTCAATTATCTTTCTATCCTAGTTAATTTTTGTCAATAATTTAATCCTAAACGATCCTTATTTAAAGATCAACTTCTTTCCACTTTGCCAATCTTCTCCTCGCAATCTTAAAAAGTATAGCCCACTTGCTATTGCGCTCCTCGGAATAATGAAATTGGATTGAGTTGAATAGCCTTCACGAATAACCTTGCCCGATTGATCTGTTAAAATCCATTCAATTTCACCCTGATCCTTTGGTAAATTTACCTGTACTCGATCATAAGCTGGATTAGGGAACAATTTTATATCAGAAGAATTAAGCAATGACAATCCAACATTCAAGCTGTCAATGACCGTGATCGTATCATTGACAACAACAACCATAGTATCAATAACCGTGATCGTATCATTGACCACAACGGCCATCGTGTCAATAACCGTGATCGTATCATTGACCACAACGACCATCGTGTCAATGACTGTGATCGTATCATTGACAACAACGACTATCGTATCAATATTCATGGTGTCAACAGCCATTGTATCAATTAAAGGACATTCAATCAATTCATAAAGAAAGTCAGAAATTCGTCCATGCATTTCAGTAATAACTTCATTCTCTGGACCAAAGCCTCCAAATCCATTGTATGGAGGGTGGTTGTCATTGTCATAGGTAAACAAGGTGGAGGGAACGCCAACATCCATCGCATTGGTATGCATCAACGAACTACCATAAACGGTGGGTAGAGTTGGGATACCTAGAGGGACACCACTTGTGTATGGAACAGTTCCATCTCCAGTAGCATGGAAACTAACCAAAGGAGCATCTCCTTCTTGAATGCCACCTTCAACACCCATTGCTCCGGCCATGTTTATTACCCCTTTTAGGTTGGCTTCAAAATCAAGGCCACCACCTTCGCCATCAATTCCTCCAATATCATCTATATATCCAGACCATGCAGCAGGCAAAGGATCGCTTGGGTCCATATAGGCCAAATGATTGGTAACAAAACCACCAGCAGATGCGCCACCAGCAAATATCTGATCTGGATCTATTCCATAACTGTTTTCTCCATTGGCATCTGCTATCAAAAAGTTGAGTACCTGATAGCCATCCTGAACTGAACGCATAACCGCTTTTACCATCGCCTCTTCAAATAAAAGATTGATTTGATTTTGTTCTAAACGATATTGCATTGACACAGCAACGTATCCTTTTAGTGCTAGCTTTTCACAGAAAGCCACAATGTCTGGGCTTTTTCTGTCACCAGCCACAAAGGCCCCACCAAATGCCATAATTACTGTTGGCCTTCTGCTTACTGTATCTCCCGCAGGAGAATAAATATCGAGGTATAAATCAATAGGTTCACCTTCACTATCGGTTGTGGAATAGTATAGAATGTCAAAGTTCTCCTCAATTTCAGTAAAAACTTCTGACTGATATCTGTCTCCACATTGAGCATTGATTATACTGAAATTTGCTGCTATGGCAAAGACCAATAAGTAAACCATAGGAGACAAACTGAATTTGTAATATTTTATCATAAAATGAATTTGAATTGTAAACAATAAAGCGTTCCAAATTAGCTTAGGGATGAAGCATTAATAAATCAGCAATAAATCAGCGTCGGCTGCCGATTTCGAACAAAGTAGTTTTGAAAATATCGAACCGGGCTTGCGTTCCAACGAACCGGCGAACCGGTTATAAATCGTCAGTTTTTTATTTTGTATCCCTTAAGTTGAACCAACAACATCTTAAAACTACAAAAAACTGTCCCAAAATAACATATTCAGAAAAAATATCAACAATATTTCTTTTCTCCTTATTGATATACAGGAATTTGTCCTTTTGCTAACCGTCTAAAATTTAAAAAATTCTTTTTTCGTAAAATGGCATTGTTTTGGAAATGATTAGTTTATAATTGAAGAATATGTAAGTATTTTTGCAGAAATACGTTAATTGACTGGAAAAGAAGGGGCTTGCCTCTGAAATTTTATTAAATACTGACTCTAATTTTAAACGATAGCCCCCAAAAATGAATCTTAGTATACATAAATATTATTAAGGATTCAGAAAATATTAAATGATGATCCAACTACTCAGAACAATGAAAGCACTTTGCTTTTTACTTTTATATTTAGCATTCATTCCTGTTAGCCATATGGTCAATGCTCAACAGAATTATACAGGAGATTATGCTCAAAAACAATTGGTTTGGGTAGAGGAAAAACTTGAGGGCATGTCAATGGAAGAAAAGCTGGGACAGCTTTTCATGGTGGCTGCCTACTCAAACAGAGATGCGGCTCATAAAAATGAAATAGACAAACTCATTAGAGAACATCAGATTGGCGGCCTGATATTTTTCCAAGGAACTCCAGAAGAACAAGTCAATTTGACCAATCATTTTCAGCTTTCAGCAAAAGTACCTTTGCTTATTGCCATTGATGCTGAATGGGGCTTGAGCATGAGATTGAAAGATACACCAAGTTTTCCTCGCCAACTTACCTTAGGGGCTATTCAGGATGAAAGCCTAATATATGATTTCGGAAAAGAGATTGCAAGGGAGTGCAGAAGAATGGGTATTCATGTAAATTTGGCTCCTGTCGTGGATGTCAATAACAATCCAAACAATCCAGTGATCAATGATCGCTCTTTTGGAGAGAACAAAGAAAATGTTGCAAGAAAAGCAATTTCGTATATGCAAGGAATGGAAATGAATGGCATTTTATCTTGTGCGAAACATTTTCCTGGGCATGGTGATACGGACAAAGATTCTCACCACACACTTCCCCAAATCAACCATGATGTTGAAAGATTAAAGGACATTGAATTGTATCCTTTTCGTGAAATGATTAAAAACGATGTCGGAAGTATAATGACTGCACATTTGGCAATTCCCGCTTTGGACAATTCTCCATTGAAGCAACCTTACACAGAGAATACACCAAGTATGCCAGCTTCTCTTTCCAAGAAAATCACAACTCATTTGTTGAGGGGTGAAATGGGTTATGAAGGGTTGGTTTTTACAGATGCCCTTAACATGAAAGGAGTGAGCGATCACTTCAAACCAGGAGAGGTAGACTTGAAAGCATTGCTAGCTGGAAATGATATATTACTTTTTTCAGAGGATGTTGCCAAAGCCATAGAATTAATCAAATCTGCAGTTTCCAAAGGGGATATTACAGAAGATGACATCAATCAGAAAGTTAGAAAAATACTTAAAACAAAATTCCGTTTGGGTTTGGAAAAGTTCAAAGCCATTCCAGTAGAAAATCTTTCAAAAGACCTCAATAGCTATCAGGCCGAATTGCTCAATCGCAAACTTATTGCCAACGCTTTGACCATTGCAAGAGATGACAATTCTGTTTTGCCAATAGTTGGTTTGGAACAACAAACCATTGCCAGTCTTTCATTGGGAGCCGATAAGAAAACGCCATTTCAAAAACAAATTGACAAATACTGCAAACAGGATTATTTTCATTTGAACAAAAAGAATAGCAAGATTGATTACGATAAAATGTATGACAATCTAAAGTATTACAAAACTGTAATTATCGGATTGCATGACATGAGCAGATATGCCAGTAAAAATCATGGAATTGATCAAAAGATGATCGAGTTGATTTATAAACTGAGAGGAGAAACGAATGTTGTTCTTTGTGTATTTGGATCTCCTTATGCCTTGGATAAATTTCCAAACACGAAAACAATTGTGGTTTCCTATCAAGGAGATGAATTGACACAAGAATTAACTGCGCAGATGATTTTTGGAGCCATTGCTGCGAAAGGCAAATTGCCGATTAGCATTCCAGAAACAGTTTATCAGTATGGAACTGGATTTATAAATGATGGTGGAATTCGCTTGGAATATTCATTCCCTGAGGACGTTGGAATTAAGTCTGAAAACCTTTTGGAAATTGATACCATAGCAATGGAAGCGGTTAAAAATGGAGCCACTCCAGGTTGTCAAATTTTAATAGCAAAAGAGAATAAAGTAATCTTTCACAAGACCTATGGTCACAGAACCTACGCCAAACACATGGCAGTAGGGGAGGATGACATTTATGACGTAGCTTCTATTACAAAAGTTGCTGCAACTTTGCCGGTTTTAATGGAAATGTATGAAAATAAAAAACTCAATCCCGATGGATATATTACAGAAATACTTCCCGAATTAAAAGGGACGAATAAGGCAAAGATGAAAATAAAAGACATCCTTACGCATCAAGCAAGGTTGAAATCATGGATTCCATTTTATGTAGAAACCATTGAAGATGATGCTACAAGGAAAAGAATATACAGCATCAGGCCAACGGCAACTCATTCACACAAGGTGGCTGAAAATATGTACATCCAAACATCTTATGCAGATAGTGTTTGGGCCAAAATTGTTGGTTCTGATTTGAGAAGCCGTTCAGGGTATAAATACAGTGATTTGGGATATTACATGTTTCATCGAGCTATTGAAAGATATGCAGGTGAACCTATGGAGGAATATCTTCAAAAAAATTACTATGGACCATTGGGAATGCGAACAGCAGGGTTTAATCCATTGGAGCGTTTTCAAAAGGAACAAGTTGTGCCAACCGAGAACGATACCAAATACCGAAGACAATTGATACAAGGTTATGTCCACGATATGGGATCAGCAATGTTGGGTGGTGTTTGTGGTCATGCTGGCCTTTTTACTTCAACCAATGACCTCGCTATTTTAATGCAAATGTACCTCAATCAAGGTACCTATGGTGATAGAGTATATTTTGACCCAGCCACTTTTGATAAGTTCACTGCTAAACAAAATGCTGGTTGTCGCCGGGGACTGGGATTTGATAAAGCAGAAATGAATAGAAACATTCCTGGCCCTTGCTCTGACAGTACAACGGCCTCAACTTTTGGTCATACTGGATTCACAGGAACTTGCGCATGGGTTGATCCAGAAAATCAAATGATTTACATCTTCATGTCAAACCGTGTTTATCCTGATATGAACAACAGTAAATTGGTAAAAGACAATGTCAGAACCAACATTCAAGAAGCCATTTACAAAGCGATGGACGATTCATTGATTGAACAGGCGCAGTAAGAGATATTGATTGCTGGCCCAACTGTTATTCTGCTTGAAACTGTTGTCTCGTCCCAACTGTCATCTCGCTCGCTCCATCTGCCATCCCCCGCTCCCATCTGTCATCTCGACCGCAGGGAGAGATCTTATTAGTTCATAGCTTTAGCTTGCTATTTTGCCAGGATTTCTAAACGGCGGTTCTTACACTCCGCCCCATTTGTCATCCCCGCCCCAATCGTCATCTCGACCGCAGGGGAGAGATGACGATTGGCACCTAGCTCCAGCCTACTAATCTGCCTGTAAAGGAGCCATCAAAACTTCACCCAAAAAAGCGGCAAATCCCCTCTAATCGAATTGTCATCATTGAACTTCGTCTCAAGAATGGCCAAAGCAATGTTCTTATTATAGAGCTTGAAATTTTCTTCATCAAAAGCCCATTCCTGTTTTAGCCTGAAACGAGTAATCGCTCCAAGATTCAAATCATTTTTAACCGCCTTTTCACCCGATTCAAAACCTGTATCCAAATCATAAGTAATGATGGTATCAATAGGATGAAATATTTGTTGAATTTGTTTTGCAGACAAAGCTTTTTCTGTTTCGTAATCGTAGGCTGGAATTTTACCAGACTCAACCCCTTCCAAAATATAAGCGATCAACTTAGTATCGCCTTTCACTGTTTTGATTTTGGCGCTTTTGTCATTGAAATCAAATTTGAAATTAGCTTCGCTTAACCAATCGGCTTTATTGAAATCAAAATCCGAAGAACCTGAACTGTCCATATTGCAAGAAGCCAAACCAACAATTATAAACAAGGGCAAAAAATACTTTTTCAACATCATAAGAAATACCTTTTTAAATCAACTATTTTATTTCGTGAAATATTGTGGGTAAAATAATTCAATACAAATTATGGGTTTTTGTGTGGACTTTGCACGGATAAATAGAATTTTTTTGATGGAATATATTTTACAAATAGTTCAGTTGGATTTCATTTATGACTATTTTCATCTAAATCTAATGCGCATCAGAAAAAATGAAAAGACTAGTCCTTACTTTGATATTATTTCAAACCTTCCCACCATTCAAGCCATATTTTTTTCAATCTTCTATAACATTTTATCCCTAGCCACTTTTACCTTTACTTTTTTCTGTTTTTATGTTTCTGTTTTTATGAAATGGTTTAAAAATCATTCAAAACCGTACCTTTGTAAAAAGGAAAAATAACGAGAATGAAAGTAAAAATCATAAACAACTCAAAGAACGCATTGCCTAAGTATGAAACAAGTGGTTCGGCAGGATTGGATTTAAGAGCCAACATAAGCGAAAGCATAGAAATAGGCTCTTTGGAGCGTCATTTGATCCCGACAGGTCTGCACATAGAATTGCCAGTTGGATACGAGGCACAGGTTCGCCCTCGCTCTGGTTTAGCAGTTAAAAAGGGAATTACCTGTATGAATTCGCCGGGAACCATCGATTCTGATTATCGCGGTGAAATACATGTTTGTTTGGTCAATGTATCCAAAGAAGTTTTCACCGTAAATCCAGGAGACAGAATCGCACAAATGGTCATTGGATCTTACACTCAAGTGAATTGGGAGCAAGTGGAAGTATTGGGTGAAACTGAGCGAGGAAGTGGCGGATTTGGACATACTGGCGTCTAAAGAATAGAAGTTGGATTTTAGGCACGATAATTTCGATATTTGATTAAAATGATCACTGAAATAGTCTAATGTCTAAAAAAAGCATAAAATGCCTGCTGAACTGCAATAAAAAAGCCGTTCTCGAATTAACAATTGGTTGGATATTATACAACTATAGGCCGAATAAAACGTTAAATTAGAAGCGTTTTATCCGAATTGGCGATGAGACTAGATAAATAGTACAAAATGAAAAGATTTAGCATAAAATATAAATACCTCTTTTTAATACTCGGTTTTCTTTTGTTTTCAATCAGTGACAGCGTTGTTGCACAGAAAAAATCCAAAAAGAAGAAGGGCAAAAAGAAGGATTCAACAGAAATGATGGATTCTCCTGAAGCGGAAGCGGTCTTTATTTCAGCAAAAAAATTGCTTTTAATTGGCAAAGAGAAGGAAGCGAAAGAGCTTTTCTATAAAATAGTGGAGAACAATGAAAACAATGATGCTGCCAGCTTTGAACTTTGCCGCCTTTTAAAAGAAGAAGGTAAATGGGATGAAGCTCTTGGATTTGCTAGAAAAGCTGCGAATGTTTCTCCTGAGAACAAATGGTACAAACTAGAAATAGCTGATTTGTTGGGGCAAACCTCAAATTATGCCGAAGCTGCTGAAATTTATGAAGAATTGATAAAAGACAGCCCCAATAATCCCGATTACTATTTTGACCGCGCTCAATTATTGAAATTGACTGGTGATTACAAAGGGTCAATTGGCGTGTTGAATGAATTGGAGCAAAAAATTGGAGTAGAAGAGTCCATCGTTGTTGAAAAACAAAGAATGTACATTCAACTCAATGATGTAGAAGGTGCAGCTGGTGAAATAAAAAAGTTAGTCGACAACTATCCTGGAGAAACACGGTTTTATCATTTG
This sequence comes from uncultured Chitinophagales bacterium, assembly GCA_937927195.1. GTDB lineage: Bacteria > Bacteroidota > Bacteroidia > Chitinophagales > UBA2359 > JAHDGP01. Next base: position 1,597 of record CALBCY010000177.1, on the reverse strand, counting down.
CTTGCTGAAATTTATTTGGCGAATGGAATGGAAGACGATGCTTTGAATATCTACAAAGAATTACTTGACCAAAACCCAGATGATCCTTATGCCCGTTTGGCAATGGCCGAATACCACAGAATGAATGGTGATTTGGAGAAAGGTTTCGAAGAAGTAAAAGTTGCCTTTCAAAATGAAACGCTTCCAGTAGAACCAAAAATACAAATACTTTTAGGGACAATGGGAATGCCAGGTTCTGAAACTGAAGAATCAAAAAGGCAATCTTTTGAGTTGGCAAAAATTCTTTCTGAAACACATACCAAAGATGCCAACTCTCAAGCCATTTATGGAGATGTACTATTGAGAAACGATAAGAAAAATGAAGCCATCGAGGCTTTTCAAAAAGCGGTTTCAATCGATGGTAACATGATCGATGTTTGGAGAAACTTATTTTTGATTGAGCATGAAATGGGTAAATTCGAAGACATGGTTTCTGATACAAAAAAAGCCATTGAATTGTATCCAAATCAATCGATCATGTACTATTTCAATGGAATAGCGAATAACAGATTACAAAAATATGATGATGCCGTGAAATCTTTGAAACAAGCAACCTTCATTGGTTCTGATGATAAGAATTTTTTGTCCGAAATTTATTCAGAATTGGGCAATGTGCACCATTCAGCAAAACAGTTTGAAAAATCAAACGATGCCTTTGACAAATCATTGGAGTTGTCACCATCAAGCGTTTATGTTTTAAACAATTACAGTTACTTCCTTTCATTGAGAGACGAAGAATTGGACAAGGCAGCTGAAATGTCTTTAAAATCGAATGAACTCGATCCGAATAATTCATCTTTCCAAGATACTTACGGATGGATTCTTTACCGCATGCAAAACTTCGATGAAGCTGAAGTTTGGTTGAAAAAATCTATGGAAAACGGCGGAGAAAAACGCCCAGTAATTCTCGATCATTACGGAGACGTTTTGTGGAGATTAGATCGCATCGACGAAGCGGTTGAATACTGGAAAAAAGCCAAACAGTTCGGCCTGGATTCTGATGTGATTGATCGGAAGATTTCGGATAGGAAAGTGTATGAATAAAACGCTTGAGCGTTTTGGTACGCTTCGCTGTTGGTACGTGTCGGCTTCGCCTTACTATTGGTCCACTCGGCTTCGCCATTGTTGTTGGTACGGCTGCATTTGCTTAGCAGCAAATTTTGCCTGTTAGAATTCTTTATTCTTCCCAGAACATCTCGTTCGTTCCAAGCTCCAGTTAGGCAAACGGAATTAAGCCAGCCGAATATAACTGGTGGTTCACGTGATCTTGGGTCAAGCCCAAGATGACGGATGGTTCGTGGTTTAGAGTGGTTCGTAAAGGTGGAGATACCAACAGCTGTTTAGCTGGTTTTATGTAACTGTTGGTTCACGTGACTGGAACGCCAGCCCGGTGGAATGCCAGCCCAGCTGGGTCAAGCCCAAGATGACAGATGGTTCGGTGTTAAGGGTGGTTTGTAACAACCTGAGTTCGATTATAAAATTCAATTTAAATCAATTTGTAAAGAAAAAATTACCAAATCGATTTAAAGTGAGTTTTTATTAAAATAGTTAGTCAGAA
>CALBCY010000176.1 GCA_937927195.1 uncultured Chitinophagales bacterium | reverse complement strand
CGAGACAAAGAAAAGGCTACCAAATAGTCGAATAAAAATGAGTTTGGAAAAAGATGACTTCTTCCTAAATTTCCATCCTAATATTAGAAATTACCCATTAGTAATTTAAAGCCAAAAATTCCCCCTTCAGCTTTGCTGAAGTGGGAATTTGTTTTTGATCTGTTTTGCTTATTCTTTTTTAAGTACCATACAAATCATGGCTTCTCTTTTCCTTTTCGTATTGTATCATCAAAGGGGCTGGTCAATTTTATGAAACGAAGTAAAACTGCTTAATTTAAGAGACATAATTAATTCAACCAAAATTGGGGTCCTAAGACCAGAATAACGCTATTTATTGATTTGAGAAAATGTCGAATACTTAATTACCTTTTCTTGAAACTAAACCTACCGCATAAGCTTTAGAACATTTTAGGGTTAAAGTCGAATCAAAAAATCAGTAAATCCTCAAGCTCGAATCAACTTCTTTTGCAAATGCTAAAATTCCTCCCCTTAAATTGTATAAGTTATCGAAAGGAAACAAACTTTCTAATTGCTCAATGGCTTTTGCAGACCTTGAACCTGATTTGCAATAAATAATAACCTTCCGATCTTTTTTGATTCGATCAACCGCCTCTTTTATTTCTTTTAACGGAATGAGCTCACCCTCCAAATTCGAGATTTCATATTCAAAGGCCTCTCGCACATCAATTAATTGAAATTTGGAATGACCTTGCTTTAAAATTTCTAGATCTTTAACGGAGATTTCTTTTACCTGCTTATTTGAAGTTTTCACCTTTGCTGTTTGGCCGCAAAACTCTTCGTAATTTATCAATTTTACAATTTTGGTATTTGGATTCTTTTTTATTTTTAAATTCCTCGTTTGAAAATTCGAAGCGTCCAAAAGGAACAATCTTCCAGCCAATGGACTGCCTATTCCTGTAATCACTTTTATAACTTCGGTTGCTTGAATACTTCCCATGATTCCTGGTAAAACACCGAGGACTCCACCTTCCGCGCAATTGGGAACCAAATCAGGTGGAGGTGGTTTGGGAAACATATCTCGATAGTTTGGTCCACGACTGCCATCTTCAAACTTGAAATTAAAGACAGAAGCTTGTCCATCAAATCTAAAAATAGATGCGAAAACATTAACCTTGTCTAAAAGAACACAAGCATCGTTGACTAAATATCTGGTGGGGAAGTTGTCCGTTCCATCTGCAATTACATCATAATCTTTAAATATATCCAATGCATTTTCAACAGTTAGACGAACGGGATGAACAACAATGTCCACATTAGGATTCAGCGCCTTAAGTTTATGACTGGCTATTTCGGCCTTTGACTTTCCAAGGTCGAAAACCGTATAAAGTATTTGCCTTTGTAAATTACTTTCTTCAACAAGATCAAAATCGACTATTCCAATTTTTCCAACTCCTGCAGCAGCCAAATACAATAGCAATGGACAACCAAGACCACCTGCCCCCACAACTAAGACGCTAGCATTCTTTAATCTTAATTGCGAATCAATCCCAAATTCAGGTATTGACAAATGCCTGGCATATCTTAAAAGTTCTTCCTCGTTTAACTTTACTTCGGACATTTTATAAAAATTGTTTTTGAACCTGAGTACAATGCATCTAAAATAAAAAAGCCTTTCCGTTATTTATACGGAAAGGCTAAAAATGAATTTTGTTTTGTTCAGCTATAAACAAATTTACCCGACCCTTATCGTTTAAGAAAACAACAACAGCAAAAGGTAAAATCCATGTTATTCTTTGTATTTAGAGTCATATATAATTACAATAATAGAACAATATTTTATAAAAGCAAATAAATTGGATCTTTTTTGTCGGCATTTTTTAGTTGAATTTAAAGGCTATAAGCAACTAAATGGATGCGTCCTAAATCTACTTTTAAGCTAGAAATAATTTTGCTATCCAATTTTTAAAATTTCTTCTGATAATAAATTTAGGCAGGCCTTCACCTTCTACTATTCATTTTATTTGGCAGCTACTTCCAGGCATTCTTGATTCCATTTGGCTTGATCTTCATAAGCTTCTTTGAAATAAATGGGCTCATAGTAATATTGTATTTTTGAAATAAAGCATTCACAAAACTTCGCAGGTTCATAGTTCTCTTCCAGATTGGCAAGCATTTGACCACAATAATCTAAATGGAAGGCAAATGTTTGTTCATCCCAACCATCAGGTTTGACCACTGTGATGCCTTTTTCAGCAATCGGAATATGCGGATATTTCGGATGTGTTTTTGGAGCTTCCTGTTGAGAGCTTGCAGCAGGTTTTGAATCAGCTTGTTTGGTATTGCAAGCCATAAAAGTCAAAGACAGAATTATTCCAAGTAAAAAAAATCGTTTCATTATTAAAAATTGAAATTATGACACATTGAAAAGCAAAGATAATACTTGTTCTAAAAAACACAAATCAATGTATCCTCCTATGTGTCCTATGTGTCCTATGTGTCCTATGTGGTTAAAAAACACAAACCATCCGCCCAAACCATCCGCCCCAAACCACACAAAACAAACCACACGCCACAAACCATCCGCCCCAAAAACCATCCGTCACAAACCACACAAAACAAACCACACAAAACAAACCACACACCACAAACAAAAAGCTACTACAAAGAATCATTTATCCAATCATCAACTCTCAATAAAGTTGCTTCATCCACTAAATGTTTACCATCAAAATCGATTTTCTCGTACTTCATTCCAAGCGCTTTCAATTTCTCATCATGACTAGAAATGTGCTCTGCCTTAATGAATTCATCTTGTAAACCAAAAACGAACAAGACTTTGGATTCATTGAAAATGGGCAATGCCTTCTTCCAATCAACATCTTCAGGCAATGGTCCAGCCCAAAAAATCATGTGATCCACTTTGAATTGATTGCTCGCCAACCATCTTGCTGCGGTAGCAGTACCTTGTGAAAACCCCAATACATTGATCGTAGGATTGAAAGCTTCTGTTTTTTTAGCGATTGATTGCTGTAAGAGATTCAGGTAATTTACATAATCTTCTATCTCCTTGAGTCGGTCAGAAGAAGTCATCCAAGAGGCAACAGGCTTGCCACCAAATCCATTCCAGTAAAATCTTGACAATCCTTCTGGCGCAACAATAAAATTGGTCGCAGGATCTAGCGCCTTAAAGTTTTTGATAAAGCTGCTTGCCAACATGCCATATCCGTGTAAAACAAACCAAACTTTTTCTGTTTTCTCAGATAAGGTTCCATAGGTGAAATAACGGGCTTGTCTTTCTACAATTAAGTGGTTTTCTTTGGGCTCCATCTTTTTAAGGTATTGGGTATTCGGTGCTGGTACATTCCAAACCTTTGCTACTTTGCCTTGAAATTCACAAACCACCTGAATTCAAATCATTATTTATGCTTCTCCCTTACTGGTTCTCACCTTAATATCTGAAACCAATCCTTTAGGAATAGCTGAGATAAGATTTTTGGTATATTGTGTTTCTGGATTTTCATAAATAGAATCAGCAGGTCCCATTTGTTCTATTTTTCCCTTGTTCATTACGATCATTCTGTCTGACATAAATTTCACGACAGACAAATCATGAGAAATGAAAATATAGGTCAAATCCATTTTCTCTCTTAACTCAATCAAAAGATTTAGAACCTGAGCCTGAACAGATACATCCAATGCAGAAACAGATTCATCACAAATAATGAACTTTGGATTAAGCGCTAAAGAACGGGCAATACAAATACGCTGTCTTTGCCCTCCTGAAAACTCGTGCGGATATCTGTTAAAGTGATGCGGCAATAAACTTACTGTTTCCAATAATTCAACTACTTTGTCTTTTCTTTCTTGATCGTTTGCCAATATTCCATGAACCTGCATAGGCTCCATAATGGCATTACCGATTGTCAACCTCGGATTTAGCGATGAATAAGGATCTTGGAAAATAATCTGAATTTCTTTCCGCAAGTCTTTCATTTCAGCCTTGGACAAATCAAGAATCCTCTTCCCTCTATAAATTACTTCACCATCCCAAGCTGGAGCCAATCTTAATATTGTTCTGCCCAGAGTGGTTTTACCACAACCAGATTCTCCAACAAGACCTAAAGTCTCACCGGGATAAACATCAAAGCTTACATCATCAACCGCTTTTACATAATTGAGTACTTTGCCAAAAAAGTTTTTCTCAGAAGGGAAGTACGTTTTCAAATTTCGTACTTGCAACAAAGGTTCTTTTTTCTTTAGCTCAACCAAATGTGCATCATGCTTTTCTCTTGAAATTTCAAACGAAGCAAGCATTTCATCTACTGAACTATTCAGCTCAACCAATTCACCATCTTTCTCTTCCATGAAATCTGCAACTGTCGGAAGTTTGGACAAACGTCTATTCAGTGGAGGACGACAGGCCAAAAGACCCTTCGTATATGGATGCTGAGGATTGGAGAAAATAGAATAGACATCTCCTTGCTCAACAATATTTCCTTTGTACATTACTATAACCCTATCTGCTATTTCAGCAATTACACCCAAATCGTGCGTAATAAACATAATAGAAGCATCTATCTCGTCTTTCAAATTGGACATCAATTCCAAAATGGTTTTCTGAACCGTAACATCCAATGCAGTGGTCGGCTCATCGGCAATCAAAACTTGAGGATTGCAGGACATTGCCATGGCGATCATCACTCTTTGTTTTTGCCCACCTGACAATTGATGCGGATAAGCTTTGAAAATTCTATCCGGAGTGGGCAGTTGAACCTTCTCAAATAACTTGAGTGTTCTTTCTTTAGCCTCCGCATTAGAAACATTTTGATGAAGTTTGATGGCTTCAGTAACCTGGTTCCCACAAGTGAAAACCGGATTAAGCGAAGTCATTGGTTCCTGAAAGATCATTGAAATTTCATTGCCCCTCAAATCCCTCATATCAGCTTCTGAAGCTTCAACAAGATTGGTAACAGAACCATCTTTATCGTAAAAATTTATTTCACCTCCCACAATTTTCCCTGGAGGGCTTGGAATTAGGCGCATAATTGAAAGGGAAGTAACGGACTTTCCTGATCCTGATTCTCCTACAATTCCAACAGTTTCACCTCTCATAAGGTTAAAGCTGACATTGTCCACTGCTTTAACCAATCCTTCTTCTGTCTTGAAATGTGTTTCAAGATTTTTTACCTCTAATAATATTTTACTCATAAAGCTTCATATAATGTTTTGGTTCATGCTTCTTAAAGGTAAAAAAATAATGCCAAACTGCATATATACTTACAAAAAAGTGGTTCAGGAAGGACAATAGTCATTTGATCTCCCATATACTTGGCCCAATTTGCTTTCAATGTAAATTAAAAAGACAATTATATAAGCCTACATTTAGTTATTGACATGGTGATTGTGGGGTGGAAATTGCCAGTTTTCGTCTAAACAGTCCATTCATTTTTAAAACTTGTAGCCAGATGATTGGCATTCTGCCTTAAAATTTGTATATTATAAGACAGTATTTTTTGAAACTTAAAATTTATACCATGCCAGTTAAAACTCATCAGGACGAAATAATGGTTTATTGTGATCCTGAATCAACAATAGGAAAGAAGGTCTTGGTGTACGCCAAAACTCAAAGTCGCCATGTAAAAGAGGTTAATTATTTTAAAAGCCCACTTACTCCAACTTTAATGAGGTCTTTGTTAAAGCAATTGGATTTGCGTCCAAAGGACATATTGAATCGGGCACATCCTTTTTATCAAGCGAATATCGCTGGAAGGGATTATGACAGTGAAGGATGGTTAAATATATTGACCAAAAATCCACAAATTATCAAGGCTCCAATAGCGATTCGAGGTAAAACAGCTGTCTTGTGTGACAATCCAACCAATATCATGAAATTATAAACTGTTCTATCATCGCTTAACTGAATGGATAATAAATTATGCCTGATCACTGGCGCTTCTGCCGGAATTGGGAAAGCTACGGCCATAGGTTTGGCAAAAATGGGTGCAAGAATCATTGTGCATGCTCGGAATGAAAAAAAGGCAATAGCAACTTGTGAAGAAGTAAAGACAAAAAGTGAAAATCCGAATATTGAATATTTATCTGCCGACTTGGGTAGTTTTAGTGAAATAAAATCTCTAGTAGAAAAATTCAATCAAAAGTATTCGGCCCTTGATGTACTCATTAACAACGCCGGATGTATTTTTACCGATTATGCCGAAACCGTTGAAGGGATTGAAAGACAATGGTGCATCAATCATTTAGCGCCATTTCTCTTGACTAATTTATTGCTTCCCAAATTAAAAGCTGCTCCATCTGCTAGAATTGTCAACGTTTCATCTGGAGCACATACTTACGGTAAAATAAACTTCGAAGACATCAATCATTCCAAAAATTACAAGGGAATGAAGGTTTATTCACAGTCAAAATTGGCCAATGTTCTATTTACCATTGAATTGGCCAAAAGACTTGAGGGGACAAAAATTACCGCAAATTCTCTCCATCCTGGTGCAATTAAAACCGACATCGGAAGCAAGAACAACCAAAGTTGGATGTCAAAGGCCTGGTCTTTTTTCAAACCCTTTATGAAATCAATAGAGAAAGGGGCAGAAACAAGTATTTACTTGGCCAGCAGCCCTGAAGTGGAAGGTAAAACAGGCGGTTATTATGGCAATAAGAAATTGAACAAAACTTCTAAACTCGGACAAGATGCTGAACTGGCAAAAAAACTTTGGGCATTCACCGAGGAAAGTATTTCTTAGCTAGTTTGTGAACAAAATCATTTGTCTTTGTTATGTTCCCCTTTTGTTAGTAACCGTACTTTTTTAGGAATTCATTTATTTCTGATAAAACTTCATTTGGTTTTTCTTCATGCGGTAGTAGTCGAGCGCTTTTTATTGTTTTGAATACAACCTCACAATCAAATTGGCTTTTCATTTTGATAGCCTCAGCCAATGGAAAAGTTCTGTCCTCTTCACCCCAAACAAACAAAACATTGGATTTTATTTTCTTATGAGTGTTTTTGAAATCATCAATGATTTTCCAATCTATTCCTTTCAAATATTTGAATGCTCCTTTCGTTTTTTCTTGTGATTTCACCAAAGGCTTAAGATAGGGGCCTAGATTGTTATCATCATCCAACATTGTTTTGTCTGAATATGCTTGTTTAAAGCCCATCGAAGATTTTACAAATCGTTTTTGATTTATCTTTCTTCTGAAATAGTACGGCATAAAAGGTAATAAGCCAATTTTTTGATACAATTCAATAAATGGTGGTCTATGATTTGGTATTTCAGTATTGATCAGGATTAAATTTTTTATAACTGATGGTTCATTG